>VGZO01000008.1 GCA_016872555.1 Planctomycetota bacterium | reverse complement strand
ACACGGGCGCGGCCCGCAATCTGACGATCATCCAGTGACGACGAGCCCGTGTCTTGTCACACGGGCGCGGCCCGCAATCTGACGATCATCCAGTGACGACGAGCCCGTGTCTTGTCACACGGGCGCGGCCCGCAATCTGACGATCATCCAGTGACGACGAGCCCGTGTCTTGTCACACGGGCGCGGCCCGCAATCTGACGATCATCCAGTGACGTTTGGTCTGGAGCGCCGGTCCTGCGGGGTCGGGGCTGCCCACGCCCCGTCGCCGGACGCTCGCTGCGGCCTTCCGGGCCTCCGCTCGCTCGCAGACGACTGCGCTTCGCCATCCATGGCTCCGCTGGTCGCCTGAACGCCGGCTCCCGGGGCATGGGCAGCCCCTCCACGTCGTGTGGAGGGTTTCCATGTCGCACTTCGGCGCCGGCATGTTCGTTCGAGTGATGCTCAGCGCATGTCGGCGGGCGTGAGGCCCTTCTTGGCGCCCTTGAACCCGAAGGCGGTCGGCTCGAACGGGCCGACGAGCGCCACGTCGCTCGCCGGGGGGATCGCGTCCTCGAGGCCGGCGGCCCAGTAGCAGGCGTTGACGAGCAGCCGCCGCGAGCCCGCGGCGACCATGTCGGTGGCGGCGCCGAGCGTCGTCGTGAACACGCGCCCGCGCGGGCCGCCGTCGACCGAGTAGGTCTTCACCCAGGCGATCGGCATCAGCGGCTCGTTCTTCGGCCCCTTTACCGGGGCCGCGTCGGGCGTCATGCCGTCGAGCACCTGGCCGAGGAGCAGCGGCTGCGAGTCGCCGGGAAGCGGCAGCCTGACGCCGTACACGTCGGTCGGGCCCCAGACGTCGCCGTCGGCGATCCCGCGGAGGATCGGGTGGGCGGCCCCGCCGGGGGCGATGACGCCGCGGGTGCTCTCCTTGCCATGGTGGCCGTGGTGGGAGATCCATTTCTCGCCGAGGACGAGCCGACCGAAGCCGTCGGCCCACTCCTGCTTCGGGCCGGAGTAGCCGTTGCCGTAGTGGGCGAAGGCGCGGTCCCCCGGCACGTTGAAGGCGTGGGTCGCCGTCCGCATGCCGACCACCGGCTTGCCGGCGCGGAGGTAGGCGTCGATGTGCCGCATCTGCTCGTCGGGGAGGTTGCGAAACCGCGTCGCGATCACACACACGTCGGCACGGGCGAGGGCGTCGAGGCCGGGGATGTTGTCGTTGGTGTCGGGATCGATCGCGCCGGTGGCCGGGTCGATGGCGTAGACGACGCGGCAGTCGAAGCCGTGGCGCGCGGCGAGGATCTTGCCGAGCTGCGTCAGCGCCTCCTCGCTGCGGTATTCCTCGTCGCCGCTGACGAGCACGACCCTCTTCCCCTTGCCAGGGCCGGTAGCGCCCTCGAGATCGAGCCACGGGTCGGCGCCACGGGCGACCGCCGCCAGACAGGCCACCACCACCAGTATCGAGCGCGACATGATCGTCCTCCCACGGCATCGCGGTCCCCGGCAGGGGGGCCGACGTCAGGCCAAGATACCGCTCACCACCCGACCATGCACGTCGGTCAGGCGGAAGTCACGCCCCTGGTGGCGGAAGGTGAGGCGCTCGTGATCGAGCCCGAGGCAGTGGAGGATCGTCGCCTGGAGGTCGTGCACGTGGACCTGGTCGCGGACGACGTGGAACCCGAAGTCGTCGGTCTCGCCGTGCGTCACCCCGCCGCGGATGCCACCGCCGGCGAGCCACATCGTGAACGCATTGGGATGGTGGTCGCGTCCCTGCGCGCGGCCGAGGACGGCGCTGGCCTCGACCATCGGCGTGCGGCCGAACTCTCCTCCCCAGACGACGAGCGTCTCGTCGAGCAGGCCACGCCGGGCCAGGTCGGTGACGAGCGCCGCGCTGGCGCGGTCGGTCTTGGCGCAGTTGCCGCGGACGTTGCCGGCGACGTCGGAGTGGCCGTCCCAGCCCTCGTGGTAGATCGTCACGAAGCGGACGCCGCGTTCGACGAGGCGGCGGGCGACGAGGCAGGCGCGGGCGAACCCCGGCTGTGCCGGGTCGCAGCCGTAGAGGGCGAGCGTCTCGGCCGACTCGCTCGCCAGGTCCATCAGCTCCGGCGCCGAGGTCTGGAGACGGTGGGCCATCTCGTAGGCGGCGATCCGGGTGGCGATCGCCGGATCGCCATCGAGAGCAAGGCGGCGCCGGTCGAGCGCCGACACGAGCGCCAGCGTCTCGGCGGCGACGGCGGCGTCGGTCCCGGCCGGGGGGGCGACGTCGAGGATCGGGGGACCGGAATTGCGGAACCGCGTCCCGGTGTGGGCACCGGGGAGGAAACCGCTCGACCAGCAGGCGGCCCCGCCGCTGATCCCGCTGCCGGTGCTCATCACCACGAACGCCGGCAGGTCGGCCGACTCGCTCCCCAGCGCATAGGTCACCCACGAGCCGAGGCTCGGCCTGCCCGGCTGGGCGAACCCGCAGTTCATGAAGATCTGCGCCGGGGCGTGGTTGAATTGGTCGGTACGGCAACTCTTCACGATCGCCAGGCGGTCGGCCACCGTCGCCAGGTGGGGGAGCACGTCGGCCAGTTCGGCGCCGCACTGGCCGTGGCGGGCGAAGCGGAACCGCGGCCCGAGCACCGCGGCGTCGGGGCGGATGAAGGCGTAGCGCTGGCCGCCGATGACGTCGGGCGGCAGCGGCTTGCCCTCGAGCGACGCCAGCAGCGGCTTGTGGTCGAAGAGGTCGAGCTGGCTCGGTGCCCCGGCCATGAACAGTTGGATCACCGCCCGGGCCCGGCCCGCGAAATGAGGCGGCCGCGGGGGAAGGAGCGGCGTCGCGGCCGGCCCGTCCGCGGCCGCGCGCGCCGCTCGCGTGGGAAAGCTGCCGGCGAGCAGGCCGGCCAGTGCCACGCGACCGAGGCCGAGGGGGATCGCGCCGAGGATCTGGCGGCGCGCCAGAGCCCCCCGGGTGTCGCCGGTCATCGCTTCACCACCGTTTCGTCGAGGTTGCACAGCGCCCTGGCGACGAGCGTCCAGGCGGCGCGTTCCGCGGGCTGCTCGCCGTCGCCGGCGACCGCCGCGGCATCGATCGCCCCTGAGGCGATCCGTCGCCGCCAGTCGGCGAGTCGCGCGAGGAGCAACTCGCGCTCCTCGGCGGCAGCCGGGCGCGAGACGAGCCGTTTGCAGAGAAGGTCGAGCCGCACCTCGTCGGTGGGCCCGGCCGCCGCCGCCAGGGCCCCCAGCGCCCGGGCGATCTCCATCACCATCGGATCGTTGAGGAGCGTGAGGGCCTGGAGCGGAGACGTCGAGACGTCGCGCCGGGCCAGGCAGGCTTCGCCGGTCGGCCCGTCGAACGTCGTCGTGAACGCGAACGGCGCGGTCCGCTTGTGAAACGTGTAGATGCTGCGCCGGTGGCGGTCCTCCCCGGTACTCGCCGTCCACTTCGGATTGCCGTAGGCGACTTCCGTCACCCCGTCCGGCTGCGGCGGACGCACGCCGGGCCCGAAACGCTTGTCCGACAGCAGCCCCGCGGCCGCCAGCAGCGAGTCGCGGATCACCTCGGCCTCGAGGCGGACGCGGGGCCCGCGGGCGAGGAGCACGTTGTCAGGATCACGGGCCGACAGCGCCGTGGAAACGGCCGAGTCTTGGCGGTAGGTGGCGCTGGTGACGATCAGCCGATGGAGGCGCTTGAGCGACCAACCGAGATCCTCGACGAACGCCACCGCCAGCCAGTCGAGCAGGTCCGGATGGCTCGGCGGCGCTCCCTGGAGGCCGAAGTCGTCGAGCGTGACCACGATCCCGCGCCCGAAAAACGCCTGCCACTGCCGATTGACCGCGACCCGGGCGACGAGCGGATGGCCCGGTGCCACGAGCCACTCCGCCAGCGCCAGCCGGTCGGCGGGGCGCCCGGCGGGCAACGGCGGCAGGAACGGGGGCACCCCCGGGTCGACCGGCTCGCGCGGCTGGAGGTATTCGCCGCGGTGGTGCCGGCGCGTGGTCCGTCGCCAGGCCGCCGGCCGCTCGCGGAGGACGAGCGTCGTCGGGCCGGCCCGCACCTCGGCCTCGAGGCGGCGGATCTCAGCGACCGGCTCGGCCACTTCCGCCGCCCCGGCGAGGAACCGGCGGACGAGGAGCGCCCGCGCGGCGTCGTCACGGTCGGCGACGGGGGTCGCGAGGACCGCCTCGGTGACGGCATCGTGGCCGCGGGCCCGGGCATCGGCCCGGTCGGTGACGGCGAGGCGGAAGCACCCCAGCGCGCAGGCGTAATGCCGCTCGAAGCGGAGCGTGACGGTGAGCGGCGTGCCGGGGGGGACGGGCTCGGCGAGCACGAACACCGCGGCGTGGGCCTCCCCCTGGCGGCCGTTGGTGGTCCAGCCACTACTCATCTCGCCGTCGAACGCCGCCGCGACGGCACCCTCGGCCCCGGAGAACGCGCCCTTGCCGGCGAACGACGCGGTCGCCGAGGCCACCGCGAGGCGCGCGTCACCGGCGGCAAACTCGATCTCGGAGAGGAAAAAATCCCCCTTCGGCCCCTCGTACCAGGTGAGGCCCGGCCCACCTGCCGGGAGGCTGTCGTCGGGAAGCACCTCGAGGCGGATCGCGCGCACGGCCCGCTCGGACGGCGGCAGGGCGACCGTGTAGACGTCGCTCTTCGCGACGTCGCCACCGGCGAGGACCGAGCCGTCGGCGAGGAGCGTGAGGTGGGGCGTCGTCGACTCGAGCGTCGCCGGCCGCACGACGTGCCAGTCGACGGCGGTGGCCGACTCGGCTGCGTTCCAGGCGGCGAACGCCGCCTCCACTCCGGCGCCCTCCCCCGCCGGACTCCCCGCGGGGGGCGCGGGCCAGCGCTGCGGCAGCGCCTCCCAGAGGGCCTCGATCCGGTGGTGGAGATCGGCCTGGCGCGCGACGTCGTCGGCCGCGGGGATCGTCCACTCCGGCTCGTCGGCGTTGTCGAGCAGCGCGAACAGCCGGTAGTAGTCGGTGTGGGTGAGCGGGTCGAACTTGTGGGTGTGGCACTGCGCGCAGCCGGTCGAAAGCCCGAGCCACGTGGCGCCGGTGGTCGCCACCCGGTCGACCAGCGCCAGCCAGCGGAACTCGAGCGGGTCGATCCCCCCTTCCTCGTTGATCATCGTGTTGCGGTGGAACCCGGTGGCGACAACGTCGTCGGCCGTCGCATCGGGAAGCATGTCGCCGGCGAGCTGGCGGACGGTGAACCGGTCGAACGGCATGTCGGCGTCGAGGGCGCGGATCACCCAGTCACGCCACGGCCAGATCGACCGCTCGCGGTCCTTCTCGTAGCCGTTGGTGTCGGCGTAGCGTGCCAGGTCGAGCCAGCGGCGCGCCCAGCGTTCGCCGTAGCGCGGGCTGGCGAGGAGCCGGTCGACGAGTGCCTCGTAGGCCTCTCCGGCCCCGGGCCCGGCGGAGGCGGCGACGAACGCCTCCACGTCCGCGGGCGTCGGTGGCACGCCGACGAGATCGAGGTGGACGCGCCGGCAGAGCGTCGCCGGGTCGGCGGCGGCCGCGGGGACGAGGCCCTCGGCGGCGAGGCGGGCATGGACGAACCGGTCGAGCGGATGGTCGGAGCCGAAGCGTGCCACCGGCAGCGGTGGCCGCTGCGGCGCCACGAACGCCCAGTGGGGGCGATACCCGGCCCCGGCCGCGATCCAGTCGCGGAGGATCCGCTTCTCGGCGGCCGACAGCGCGACCTTCGTGTGCGGCGGCGGCATCACGAGATCGGGGTCGGTCGCCTCGATTCGCGCCACCAGCGCGCTTGCCCCGGGGTCACCCGGCACGATCGCCCGGCTGCCGCTGCCGAGCAGCGCCGTCGCCGCCTCCGCCTCGTCGAGCCGCAGCCCCGCCTCGCGACCGGCATCGTCGCGGCCGTGGCAGCGGAAGCAGCGGGCGGCGAGGATCGGCCGCACCTCGCGCGCGAAGTCGGGCCCGGCGGCGAGCGCCGGCCCAGGGGCGGAGAGCATCAGGGCGGCCGAGCACAGGCCCACGAAGCGATCGAAAGACACCATCCCCCCATCCTACCAACGCCCGCACCGCTGCCCGGTCAGGGCACCGGCGTGTCGCGCGTGATCGTGAGTCGGTTCTCCCACACGGCGCGGTCGGCGGCGGCGTCGTAGACGAGGATCCGGTCGGCACTGCCAGGGGCCGGGGGCCGGTCGTGCGCCGGCAGCCAGCGCCGCAGCTCGGCGCACGTCGCGGCGTGCGCGGGATCGGCGGCGAGGTTGGTCCATTCGTGGGGATCGGTGCGGTGGTCGTAGAGCTCTTCGCTCGAGTCGGCATAGCGGACGTAGCGGAAGTGCTCGGTGCGGATCGAGTGGTTGCCGGCGTTGTGCGTCGTGATCGCCGGCCGGGCGCGGGGCGCGGCGGCATCGTGCAACTGCGGCACGAGGCTCGTGCCCTCGAGGTCGTCGCGCCGCGGCAGACCGCAGGCCTCGAGGAGTGTCGGGTAGACGTCGAGCAGTTCGGCGGGGCTCGTGACGCGGCCGCCGGCGGTGATCCCCGGCCCGGCGAAGACGAGCGGCACGCGCGTGGCGTCCTCCCAGAGCGTGTTCTTGCCGGTGATCCCCTTCTCGCCGAGGTGCCAGCCGTGGTCGCCCCACACCACCACGATCGTGTCGCGCGCCCGGCCGGACGCCTCGAGGCCGGCGAGCAACCGTCCGATCTGGGCGTCGACGAACCGGCTGCACGCCAGGTAGCTGCGGACGAGGTTGCGCCACTGCCCGGCGGAGCGGACCCATTCGAGACGCGGCTCGGGGAGCTCCCAGTGCAGGTACCACGAGAAGCGCGGCGTGTCGGCGCGGTCGTCGGCCTTGACCGCCGGGAGGATCGAATCGTCGTCGGGGAAGGGCTCGAACCACGCCGGAGTCGCGTGGCACGGAACGTGGGGGAGCAGGTAGCCGACGGCGAGGAACAGCGGCCGGTCGTCGGAACGATCGGCGAGCCGGTCGATCGCCCAGTCGGTCATCCGGGAATCCCCCTTCTCCTCGTCGGCGTGCGGGAACGCCCCCCAGTCCATCGCCGGATGGTTCCCCATCGGCGTCGGCGGGATCAGCTTCGCCTTCGGCTTCGGTCCCATTCCCAGCGGCGGCCCGACCGATTCGAACTCGACACCGTCGCGACCGTTGCCACCGTGGAAGATCTTGCCGACGGCGAGCGTCCGGTAGCCGTGGGCGGCGAAGGCGCGGGGCAGGCTGACGCGGTCGCGCCATTCGGGGAGGGCCCGGTACGACGGCCGCAAGCCGTAGATCCCCGTGGTTCCCGGCCGCAGCGACAACAGCAGGCTCGTCCGCGACGGGTTGCACACCGGCGCCTGGCAGTGGGCGTTGAGGAACGTCGTCCCCCGCGCCGCCAGCGCGTCGAGGGAGGGCGTCCGCGCCGCCGGATGGCCGCCGAGGTGGCCGATCCAGTCGTTCTGGTCGTCGATCGCGATCAGCAGCACGTCGGGGGGCCTGGCCGCCGCCACCGCCATGCCAGTCAGGGCGATCACGGCCAGCGCCCGCACTGCGGCCTGACCCCGCCGAGCCCCACGTCGTCGTTCCATCGCCACCCCTTCGCGGTCGTCGCGGTCGTCGATCGCCCCGGAGGTATCATGGCCTCGTGCGGAAGCCGCCGGCCAGCAGGTGCCCGGTGACGCCGCCGGCCGTTCACGCCCCGGAGCCCAGACCGATGGCCCTGTCCCGTCGCCGGACCGTCGCCGGCGCGCTGTCGAGCCTCGCCGCTCTCGCCGGGCCAGGTGCTGCGCTCGGCGCCGCGGAAGGGCGGCTGACGCTGCCGGGGGAGTCGTTCACGGTCACCGACCACCGCGCGTTCCTGTTCGCCGCCGCCGGTGAGGCACCCGCGGCGGGGCGCCGCCCGTGGATCCTCTACGCGCCGACGCTGCCCGCCTACCCGGACGAGGCGGAGCGCTGGATGCACGAGCAGTTCACCCGTGCCGGCGTCGCCGTCGCGGGGGTCGACACCGGCGAATCCTACGGCTGCCCGGCGGCACTGGCTGTCACGGAAGCCCTCCACGCCGAGATGGTGCGGCGCGGCTACTCCTCGCGGCCCGCGGTGCTCGGGCGCAGCCGGGGCGGGCTGTGGGCGGCGGCCTGGGTGATCGCCCACCCGGAATGGTCGGCAGGCCTGGGGGGCATCTACCCCGTCTACGACTGGCGGACCTATCCCGGCATCGAGCGCGCCGCGTTGGCCTACGGCCTCGCGCCCGCCGATCTCGCCGCAGCGGCGGCCGAGCTGTGCCCGATCGAGCGGATCGACGTCGCCGCACGCGCCGGCGTGCCGGTCTGCATCATCCATGGCGACCAGGACGCCGTCGTGCCGCTGGGCCCCAACTCCGCCCGCCTCCGCGACCGCTACGTTGCCCTCGGCCGGGGCGACCTCGTGTCGCTCGTCGTCGTCGCCGGGCAGGGACACAGCTTCTGGGAGGGCTTCTTCCACTGCCAGGAGTTGGTCGATTTCCTCGTCGCCCGGGCCCGGGCCGGCGCTGCCGCTGCTGATTGAGCCCGGGGCCGTCGCCCCCCGGCTATCGTTTCCCCCTCACCACATTCCCATGCCCCCGCGCCGACCGTTTCCCGACATGCCTTCGTTCCCGGAGCTCCCCGGCCGGATGCCGGGTCTGCCCCCGGCGGTGCGGCTGCTGATCCCGATCGCGATCGTCGCGGCGTTCGTCGCCGCGACCGGGGTATTCGGTTGCTTTTACACCGTTCCCGCCGACAGCGTCGGCGTCATCCAGCGGTTCGGGCGGGCCATCGGTCTGGCCGAGCCCGGCCTCCGCTTCAAGCTCCCGCTGGGCATCGACCGGGTGACGGTCCTGCCGGTGAAGCGGCAGTTGAAAATGGAATTCGGCTTCGCCTCGACGGGTGCCACCAATCCCGACCAGGCGTCGGCGAAATGGACGGAGGAGAGCGAGATGCTCACCGGCGATCTCAACGCGGCCCATGTCGAGTGGGTCGTGCAGTACGAGATCGACGATCCGATCGCGTACCTGTTCCACGCCCGTGAACCGGGACCGACGCTCCGCGACCTCTCCGAGAGCGTGATGCGCGAGGTCGTCGGCGACCGGACCGTCGACGAACTGCTCACGATCGGGCGCCAAGGGGTCGAGGTCGAGGCGATCGCGAAGCTCCAGGAGTTGGCGGGCGACCTGGATCTCGGGCTCCGTGTCCAGCAGGTCCAGCTCAAGGACGTGCTCCCCCCGACGGCGGTGCGGCGCAGCTTCGACGAGGTCAACCGCGCCCAGCAGGAGCGCGAGGAGATGATCAACCAGGCCAACGGCGACTACAACCGCGTCGTGCCCCGGGCCAGCGGCGAGGCGCAGCAGCGGATCAGCAGCGCCGAGGGCTACGCGATCCGCCGCGTCGCCGAGGCGGAGGGGGACGCGGACCGGTTCCGGCGGTTGCTGGCCGAATACGAAAAGGCCCCCGACGTGACGCGCCAGCGCCTGTACCTCGAAGCGCTCGCCGACGTGCTCCCGCGGCTCGGCGGCAAGGTGATCCTCGATGCCGACGCCCGGCAGGTCCTACCGCTGTTCCCGCTCCCCGGACTGACCCCCGGAGCAATGCCTCCGGGCAGGGCTCCGGCGGAGTCGCCGGAGCGGGCTGACGGCCCGGCCCCGGACCGGATTCCCGCGCTGCGGCGGAGGGGAAGCGAATGAGTCCCCTGCCACGCGATCGCACGCCGCTGGCCATCGCCCGCTGGCTGTTCGACTGGATCGCCTCGCCGGCCGGCGCCGTGACGCTCGTGGGCGTCTGCCTGGCCCTGGCGGCGACGGCCTACACCGTCGACCAGACCGAGCAGGTGGTGATCACGCAGTTCGGCCGGCCGGTCGGGCAGCCGATCAACGCCGACGACGACGCCAACGGCGCCGGGCTGCACTTCAAGCTCCCGGTCATCCAGGAGGCCCACCGCTTCGAGAAGCGGATCCTCGAATGGGACGGCCCCCCGAGCGAGATGCCGACCCGCGACAAGCTGTACGTCGTCGTCGACACCTTCGCGCGGTGGCGGATCGACGACCCGCTGCGTTACTACCAGAGCCTTCGCGACGAACGCAGCGCCGCCTCGCGCCTCGACGACATCATCGGCTCCGAGACGCGCAACGTCGTCGCCCGCCACGACCTCATCGAGATGGTCCGCTCCGACCGCGAGCGCGTGGTCGACCCCGCGGCGGTCCTGCCGACGGCCTCGGCAGGGGAGTCGACGGCGCGGCTGCCGCCGATCCGTTTCGGACGCCGGGAACTGGAGCGCGAGATCCTCGCCGCGGCGGCGCCGAAGGTGACGAGTTGGGGGATCGAGCTGCTCGACGTGCGCGTCAAGCGCCTCAACTACCGCGCCGGCGTGATCGACAAGATCTACGACCGGATGATCTCCGAGCGCGAGCAGATCGCCGAGCGGTTCCGCTCGGAGGGAGCGGGCGAGGCCGCCAAGATCGCCGGCCGCAAGGAGAAGGATCTTCGCCGCATCGAATCGGAGGCCTACCGCCGCGAGCAGGAGATCATGGGCGAGGCCGACGCCACCGCCGCCGGGATCTACGCGGCCGCCTACGCTGCCAGCCCCCGGGCCGCCGAGTTTTCCGCCTTCACCCGGACGCTCGACACCTGGCAGAAGACGCTCGGTCGAGATGCCACGCTGGTGCTCACGACCGACAGCGCGCTGTTCGACCTGCTCAAGCGGATCGACGGCGCCCCCGCACCTGCACCGTCGCCACCCACGCCCAACCCACCCACGCCCAACCCAATCACACCAACTCCAATCACGCCCAACCCAATCACGCCCAACCCAATCACACCAACTCCAATCCCGCCAGCACCGACCTCTCGCTCCCAGTCGCCACCATCCATTCCCGCCGAGACACCACCACCCTCGTCATCGTGACAGCGCCCGTCTCCGCTCCAGCCTTCCCCGAGGCATCGCCGATGACACACTCCTGCCTCCTCCTCTTCCCGGGACCCGCGTAGCCCCTCCGCCGTCGCCCTCGCATCGGCCCGTCGCAACTGTGTGCGGGTCGATGCGAGGGCAAAGGCGCGAGGGGCGCCCCCCTCTGTCGAGCCCGAGCTGAGGTTTGGTGCTCGGCGAATCGCGGAGCTACTCGAACAAGCGTCCCTGTTTCCCGATGGAATTCACCGCCATGCCCCTGCCTTCTCCCTGCCCGCACCCCGCGCGTACCGCACCGGCGCTCATGACCCTTCTCCTCGTGACCGCGTTGGCCCCGCCGGCCGCCGCCCAGACCGCCGCCGGCAAGCCGCGGTCCAAGCCCGCCCCCCCGGCTGCCGACGTCAAGCGGCTCGACGCCCAGATGGAGAAGGTGCGCGGCGAATTCCTCCGCGAGACCAACGAGCTGATCGACGCCTACGAGGAAGCGGGGCAATTCGAGCGCGCCCGGTTCCTGCTCGACGCCCTCCACAAGCTCGACCCGACCAACGAGGCGCTGCGCACCCGGATCGACAACCTCGCCGAGCAGATCCTCGAGTCGACGGCGTTCGAGATCGACATCGACGCCGCCAAGCCCTGGCAGCCGGTGGGCCGGTTGGCGAAGGACCAGGCGTTCCGGATCGCGGTCAGCGGCGAGAGCAAGTTCGTCATCAACGGCAGCGCCGGGCCGGCCGGGCTGTCGGAGGCCAATCCCGCCGAGGACCTCGTGTCGGGCGTGCCCCTCGGTGCGGTGATGGGCGTCGTCGCTCCCCCGGGGGGCGGCCGCGGTGGCGACAAGCCCCCCAAACCGTTCGTCGTCGGGGCGAGCGCCGAGCGCCGTGCCGAGCGCGACGGCGTCCTCTACCTGACGGTCAACGTCCCGCCCGGAAGCAAGGTCACCGGAAAGTTCATCGCCGAGATCAGCGGCGTCACGCTGCTGGAGTGAGCGCCGGCCGGCTCGGCCCGACCGTCATTCCGGCAACGGCCGGCCGCGCGTCTCGGGGAGCGCCCAGACCAGCACCGCGCCGACGAGGTAGATCGCCGACAGCGTCAGCCCCGCCCGCGGGAAGGCCTCGACGTCGACGCGGGCCGGATCGATGCCGCGGCTGAAGAAGGCGATCAGCGCCGCGGTCTGCAGCGAGCCGACCGCGGCGAGCACGCGGCCGAAGTTGAAGGCGAATCCCTGGGCGGTCGTCCGCACGGCGGTCGGGAACAGCTCCGGCAGCACGAGCGGGAACCAGCCGTAGAACCCGGCGGTCGTGACCGCGGCGAGAAACGCGGCGACGAGGAATCCGCCGCCGTAGCCCGTCGTGCCCCGGTAGAGCAGCGCGATCGTCGCCAGCGACGCCAGGCACAGTCCGGCGTAGACGATCCGCCGTCCGTAGCGGCCGGCGAGCAGGGCCACCGCGAGCGTGCCGAGGATCGCCCCGGTGCTGGTGGAGATCTGCGTCATCTCCTTCACCTGCCAGCCGGCCGGATTGCCGGCCGCGACCGCGGCACGGTCGAGACCGATCGCCCATTTCGGCAGCCACTGCATCGAGCCCCACGTGCCCAGCAGCGCCACACCCGACAGGCAGGCGGCGAGGATCATCGTCCGCACGATCGCGCCGCGGGCGGCCGGCGCGATCGCCCCGGCCTCCGCCGCGCGGCGCAGGTAGCCGAGGACGGGGAGGAGGAACCCGCCGAGCGACAGGGCGAAGCCGACCAGCGTGAGCACAGTGCCGATCCCGGCACCCAGCCGGGTCGCCACGCCGCCGGGCATCCACACCGCCACGATCCCGAGCACGGCGAGGCTGCCGACGAGCACGCCGACAAGATCGCGCGTCGCCCAGTGCGACGTGCCCCCGTGGGCCCGGGCCTCCTCCCAGCGCTCCGACTCCGGGACCGCCAGGCGGATGAAGAACACGAGCAGCCCGGGAACGGCCCCGGCCATCATCAGCAGCCGCCAGGCGTCGCCCCGGGTGAGCCAGTCGACGGTCGCCTCGGGCAACCCGGCGGCGACCAGCGCCCCGTGGGCGGCGGCGGCGATCCGCACCAGGAGGATGCTGACCAGCGCCACCAGCAGGTAGCCAGCGTTGGCGGCGGCGCCGATCAGGCCCGCCAGCAGCGGTCGCGACGCGTCGGGCCACAGCTCGCTCACCAGCGCCACCCCCAGCGCCCACTCGCCCCCCATGCCAAGACTGGCGATGAACCGTGCCGCGGCGATTTGCGGCGCCGTCGTGGCGAAGCCGCAGATCCCGGTGAACAGCGCGTAGGTGAGGATGCTGAGGCTCATCGCCCGGACCCGGCCGATCCGATCGCCGAGCCAGCCGAACAGCACGCCCCCGCAGGCGGCGCCGACGAGGAACACCGCCATGATCGACCCGAACCAGGCGTCCTTGACGCCGGCCGCCAGCACCTGCCCGCCGGCCGCCGCCTGGCCGGCCAGCAGATCCTCGAGGGCCCGGGGACCGACGAGGGGAAAGAGTCCCATCTCGAAGCCGTCGAACAGCCAGCCGAGCAGCGCCGCAACCAGCGCCGCGGTCCGGCCGCTCGCCCCCCCTCCCGTCCGCGTGTCGCTCATCAGCGTGGCGCTCCGCTGCCTCGGTGGAGGGTGTCCGGTCGCCACCGCGGCGGCAGACTACCCCGCGGCCGATGGCGCGGCGAGGGGCAGGACGCGGCACCGATCGACTCGACGACCGGTGAAGCCAGGGGGCGCGAGAAAGATCGTCGTCTGTCAGCCGCGACACTCGCCCTTGGCATGCGGGGCGCGGCGGGCGCTGGTGACCAGTGGCCCAGCCCCGACCACACCGATTGGGGTCAGGACATCAAGTAGCCCGTCGGCTCACGCCGGGGCGAGCACGACGCGGAACCCGCCGCTGAAGTCGGTGAACGTCGGGTCGTTCTTGTTGCGGTCGGCGGAGCGGCAGCGCGGCGGCTCGTAGCCCCAGCCGCCGCCGCGGAGGACCTTGGCCGTGCCCTTCGCCGGACCGACCGGGTCGGTGCCTCCGGCGAGCCGCGGGGCGTACCAGTCGGCGCACCACTCGTAGGTGTTGCCGTGCATGTCGAACAGGCCCCAGCCGTTCGGCTTCTTGGTCGCCACCGGATGGGCGTATTGCTCGCGCGCCAGTTCGGTGTTGCCGTAGAACCAGGCGTATTCCCCGATCCGGCGCGGGCTGGCGCCGAACGAATAGGCGGTCCGCGTTCCCGCGCGGCAGGCGTATTCCCATTCGGCCTCGGTCGGCAGCCGGTAGGCCATGCCCGCGGGCAGCCGGCCGGCCTTCTTTTCCGCGGCGGTGAGCGCCTTGCAGAACGCCACGGCCCCGTGCCAGTCGACGTACACCGCCGGATAGGCGGCGTTGCGCCCGACGCAGCGCTCCCCCTTCCACGGCTCGGTACCGGTCACCTTCTTCCACTGCGCCTGGGTGACGGGGGTGGCGCTCATGAAGAACGGCCGGGAGATCGTCACCGCCACCGCCTGCTCGTCGGCGTTGCGTTCCGGCTCGCTCCGCGGGCTGCCCATCGTGAAGGTGCCGGCGGGGATCGGCACCATCCGCATCCCGACGCCGTTGTCAAGGGCCGGCTCCGGGGCCGCGGCGCGCGGGCGGGCGCGGCGCCCAGTGGGCGTGCGCGGCGCTGCGGCCGCCCGCGTGGCACGCTTCCGCGCGCCGGCCGCGCGCACCGAACCGGTCCGTCTCGCGACCCGCTTGGCCATCGCTCGTCTCCCCGCGGCGACCCGGGCCGCGCCCGGGGGCGAGGTCACCCCTGCCCCGACCGATCACTATCCCCGGCGGTCGCCTTTCCGGTCAATCGCCGGCCGGACCGGCGAGCCTTGGGTCGTCGAGATCGAGACGGTAGAGGATCTGGTTGTAGTCGTGGCGCGGCGTCGGCGGCGGCGACGCGGCGAACATCGTCGAATACGTGCCCTCGAACAGGACCACCGGCCTGTCGCGTGCAGCGGCGGGCGATCCAGGGTATGATCGCAGTCATCTGGAATGCCGATCCTCGCTCGTGTCGTCGGTGACTCCCTGACCGGCCGTTCGCCCCGGCGAACGTCGTCAGGGTGGGTGTCAACGCCGCGTGATCTCTCGCCATCCCGGCTTGGTGGGCCACCACTCTGGCCCTTTTCTTCGCGGCCCGGAAACTTCCAGGGGTCGCCGGGATGTTCCCGAGAGGTTCGTGCATCATGGGTAAGAAACTGTACGTCGGCAATCTGAACTACCAGGTCACCAACGCGTCGCTCGAGACGCTGTTCGCCGAGCATGGCACCGTGCGCTCGGCGCAGGTGGTCACCGACCGCGACACCGGCGGAAGCAAGGGCTTCGGGTTCGTGGAGATGGCCGACGAGCAGGCCGCCAAGGCGGCGATCGACGCGCTCCACGACCGCGAGGTCGATGGCCGCCGGCTGGTGGTCAACGAGGCGCGTCCGCGTGAGGAGCGCCCGGGCAACCGCGGCGGCTACGGCGGCCGCCGGTAGTCGTCGTGGACCGCGCCCTCGATGGGCCCGGTCTATCGAGGCTTCGGGCCGCACGCGTCGCGGCCGGAGCGGGATTCCGTTCCGGCCGCGGCCGCGGCCCGTTGCCGTCTTCGCCTCCCGCCGCCACTCCCCGAGGTGATCGCGATGTCCGAGAAGAAATCGGTGCCCCCGAGCACCACCAACCAGCGGCCGCGCTGCCCGGTCTGCGGTCAACCGACCTACTCGCGCGGCGGTGCCCACCCGCAGTGCATGCGCGCGAGCAACGACCGCCTGCTCCGCGCGGCAATCGCGCCTGCCACCCCGGCTCCCGTCAGCGCGGCGCCGCCGGTGGCGCCTCCCTGACCATCCAGCCGACCGGTTGCGTCCAGGCCTCTTGTACCTGCCCTTCCCACGACGGGTCGGCGACCGGCAGCGACGAGGTGACGATCGCCCGCACGTAGAGCTCGTCGCCGCCGAGCGTGTATTCCGCGCGCGGGCCGGTGGCCGTCGCCAGGACTTCGCCGATCCGTTCGGAATGACGCGTGCGCAGCCGACCGAGGTTTTTCCGCGCTGCCGGCTCGAGTGAGTCCGGGTCGATCGGCGTGCCGGCGGTGTCGACACCCCGGCGCGTGCCGATGAAGCGCACGGTGTAGGTCGCGCCCGGGTCGGGCTCAATGTCGACGACCAGCCGCCGCGCCGTGGGGTCGAACGCGACGTCGCGGAGCGTGACGCCGGTCGAGGCATAGGCGTCGCCGGCGGCGAGGGCGGCGACGATCTTCTCGGCCGTCAGATGGGTGGCACGGACCATCACCCAACCGCGCCCCGGATGGGAGCCGCCCGGCTTGCCGTGGTAGGAGTGACTGTCGTCGGTGGCGATGCCGATCAGCGGCGGGGCGTTGAGATCGACCAGCCGGATCGTGTTGGCGATGTCCCACAGGCGCTCCATGCCGGGATGGAGATCGTCGCCGCGCTGGTTGACGCCGGGGTGGCCGTTGTGGATCTCGAAGTGGCGTTCGAGGACTGCCTGGGCGAGGTCCTCCGCGGTGATCGCGTAGCCGTAGTTGGGATGGTTCAAGTGGGCGAGGATCTCGCGGCCGGCGCGCTCGGCCTGGTCGCGGACGGCACGGAGATTGGCGTTGATCGCCTCGACGACCGTCCGGCCGCCGGCCGGCGCGATCGGATCACGGACGTTCGTGGCGTTGATGTGGACCGGCACGTTCTCCGCTTTGTCGGTGATCTCCTCGGCCGGGATGAGGATGAACCGCCCGCGCTCCTCGACGAGCGAGCGGAATTCGTCGAGCGGCTTGAGGCGGATCTCGCCGTCGTCGCCGGTCCCGCGCCGCTCGACCCAGGCCGGCCCGAAGCGCTCGAGGTACGTGGCGACGACGTCGGTTCCCGCCTTGGCGCGGAGCGTGCGCTCCTTGTCCCAGCGGATCCCCTGCGAGAGCACGTTGTGGTCGGACAGCGCGAGGAAGTTGTAGCCGTGCGTCCGGTACCACTCGGCAACCATCTCGGGGAAGTCGTCGCCGTCGCTCCAAAACGTGTGGGTGTGGAGATTCCCCCTCACCAGCGCGGCGCGGCCGTGGCCGGCACCATGTCGTCGGCTGCCGCCGGCCAGGCCAGCACTGCCACTGTCGCCACCGCGCCCCACCACCTGCGACCGCCCATCGTCGGCACCTCCGTCGCGAGTCTCCAAGGCCCGGCTCCGCGAACCCGTAGCGCAGGGAGAGTGTAGCGGCCGGGACCGGTCGCCCGGCGCCCGGCCACGCCGGTACGATGGAACCTCCGGGCCGCGGCGCCCGGCACGGCCGACACTTCGGAGAGCCAGCGATGCCCGCGATCCGCGAGGGGGATCCCGCCCCCGACGTCACGCTCACGTTCGCCGACGGCACGCAGGCCCGGCTCGCCGACTACCGCGGCAAGCGCGCGGTGGTGATCTTCTTCTATCCCAAGGACGGCACGCCGGTGTGCACGCAGGAAGCCTGTGCCTTCCGCGATTCGCACGAGCGTTTCCTCGCCGCCGGCGCCGAGGTGATCGGCGTCAGTTCCGACTCGGCGGCCAGCCACCGCGCGTTCGCCGCCCGCCATTCCCTCCCCTACCCGCTCGTCGCCGACACCGACGGCAGCCTGCGCAAGGCCCTCGGCGCGCCGAGCATCCTCGGCTTCGTGCCGGGGCGGACGACCTACGTCATCGACCGCGAGGGGATCGTGCGGAAGGTGTTCACGGCGACGTTCGCCTCCGACGCCCACGTCCGCGAAGCCCTCGCGGCGCTCGGCCTGGCCGCCGCGCCGCCGGGCGCCCCTCAGTAGGCGGCGACGACCTGCAGGCGCACCAGCAGGCCCGTCTGACCGGCCACGAAGCCGGTGCGGTTCTGGCCGGCCGGCGAGTGCTCGAGCCAGGCGGCGTCGCCGGTGAAAAACAGCGAGTCCTTTCCCGGGAAGAAGAACCGGTGGAAGCCCCCCCCGAGCTCCGATCCCGACCCGTACGCGCCGGTGACGTACGACGCGCGGGCATAGATCTCCGTCTCGCGCGGAACGACGAAGTAGCCCCCCTTGATGAAGCCGCCGAACGCCGACGTCGACGCGATCGGCAGCGGCCCGGTGCCGCGCAGGCCGCGCAGGTCCTGGAAATAGATCTCGCTCGACACCCCGATGCCACGGTACTTCCACGCGCAGTCGAGCGCCGCCAGTGCGACGTCGTACGACGTCAGCGTGACGCCCGGGGCGAGCGCGCCTGTCGTGGTGATGATCGTGCCATCGGAGAGCCGGATCGGCGAGTTTTCCACCGCGTCGCTCTCCGCCTGGCTGCCGCTGCCCAGCGCGTAGGTGTAGCAACTGCCGAGGCGGATCGCGGCATCGCGGTGGTCCTGGAGCTCGGAGTAGCCGCGGCCGAAATCACCCCACGGCTCCCACCATGCCGAGGCCGACCAAGCGAAGCGGTCGTTGAGGGCTTCGGGGATGAGGTTCAACGTGTTGAACCCGTTGGCGATCATCGCGTGGTAGAAGAGCCCCTCGGCCGGCGCGCCGGTGATCCACACGCCCTGGCTGAGACTGGGACGGAAGAACGTCGTCGCCATCGTCCGGTCGGCACTCTGCAGGGGCGCGAACGCCGTCTCCAGCCACTCGCGCGACCCCGGCACCTTCGACTGCCCGGCAAACACCTCGACGGCGTCGCTGAACTTGTAGCTCAGCCAGAAGGCGCGAAAGCCGATCGGCTGGCTGGTGACGGAGTTGTAGTCGATATTGAGGAGATACGAGAGATCGGGCGCCAGCGCGTTGCCCGAGAAGATCAACCGCCCGCGCGGGATCCCGAAGTAGTTGGAGTTGACGATCGGCACGACGGTGCCGGCGGCATCGGTCCACGACGGCTCCGACCGGGCGAAGCCGTTGTAGCGAAACATGTTCTGATTACGGATCCGCAGCGAGAAGGGCGTCGCCTCGGGATCGCGAAGCCGTCGCGGTAGTCGACGAAGTAGCGCCCGCCGCCACGGCTGCTGGGCTCGCAGCCGTGGGGCCGGCTGCTGGGCTCGCAGCCGGTTCCCGGGCAGTCGGTGCACGACAGCCCGGGAACGATGGCTCCGAGGTCGTCGGTCCCCCAGTCGTCGGCCACGACCGGCGCGACGGGCTCGACGCCGGCGTCGAATTCCCCCTGCCCATCTGCTGCGACCAGTTCGTCGGCAACCGGGTCGGCCGCCGCGGCGAAGGCGCTTGCGAGGATCGCGAGCACCGCGACCACGACCGCGCCGCACCCCCTCGCCACCAGGCGACGGGTCGGCGAGCGTGCACGGCGCGCGAGTGGTGCGATCGGCATGGCGCGGCAGTCCTCCCGCGTCGGCCATCCGTCTCGCCGGGGAAGGCGTGGCAGACCGGGTAAGTCGCGGGGAAAGCGCGGAGCTTCCCCGGATGAGGAGACTCTCCTCCGGGCTCCTCATCGGCTGACCGTGCCGATCGGGGCGAGAAATCCGGCTGGGAAAGGCTGGCGGACACGCCGCAGCCCCGCTGCCCACCCGACGCTGGCGCTGTCGCGTGCTCCTCAGTCGCCGCTGCCGAGCCGGCTCCGCACCACTTCGAACGCCGCCACCGCGCGCTCGAGATCGTCGCGCGAATGGGCCGCCGACACCTGCGTGCGGATCCGCGCCTTCCCCTGGGGGACGACGGGGTAGGAGAAGCCGACGACATACACCCCCTCATCGAGCATCGCTTCGGCCATCCGTGCCGCGGCCGCCGCGTCGCCGACCATCACCGGCACGATCGGGTGGCTGCCCGGCAGGATCGCGAACCCGCGTGCCGCCATCGCGCCGCGGAAGAAGCGGGTGTTCTCCTCGAGCGTGTCGCGCAGCGACGGTGAGCGTTCGAGGATCCTGAGCGCTGCCAGGGCCCCGGCCGCCACCGGCGGGGCGACGGTGTTGGAAAACAGATACGTCCGCGAGCGCTGCCGCAGCCACTCGACCAGCTCGCGGCGCCCCGACGTGTAGCCGCCGCTGGCGCCACCGAGCGCCTTGCCGAGCGTGCCGGTGAGGATGTCGATCCGCTCCATCACGCCGAACTGCTCGTGGGTGCCCCGGCCGCGCTGGCCCACGAAACCGACGGCATGGGAATCGTCGACCATCACCAAGGCGTCGTGCTCGTCGGCGAGCTGGCAGATCGCCGACAGGTCGGCGAGGTAGCCGTCCATCGAGAACACGCCGTCGGTGGCGATCAGCCGGTAGCGGGCGTCGCGCGCCTCGACCAGCCGGGCGCGGAGATCGGCCATGTCGTTGTTGCGGTAGCGCAGCCGGCGCGCCTTGCACAGCCGGATGCCGTCGATGATGCTCGCGTGGTTGAGCTCGTCGGAGATGATCGCGTCGTCAGGCCCGAGGATCGTCTCGAACAGCCCGCCGTTGGCGTCCCAGCAGGAGTTGTAGAGGATCGTGTCTTCCATGCCGACGAACCGGGAAATTCGCTCCTCGAGCTCCTTGTGGAGCCGCTGCGTCCCGCAGATGAAGCGCACGCTCGCCAGGCCGTAGCCCCACTCGTCGAGCGACCGGCGCGCCGCGGCAACGACCTCGGGATGGTTGGCGAGCCCGAGGTAGTTGTTGGCGCACATCACCAGCACGTCGCGGCCGTCGGCGACGCGCACCTTCGCCCCCTGCGGCCCGGCGATCACGCGCTCGGATTTGTAGGTTCCCGCCGCGCGCATCGCCTCGGCGTCGGCCGCCAGCGCTTCGTAGAGCGACTCCCGGCTCATCCCTGCCTCCAGTCGAGGATCACCTTCCCGCTCCGTCCCGACTGCATCGCCGCGAACCCCTTCTCGAAGTCGGTGAAGTGGAAGCGGTGCGTGATCACCGGGGTGATGTCGAGGCCGCTCTCGACCATCACAGTCATCTTGTACCAGGTCTCGTACATCTCGCGACCGTAGATCCCCTTGATCGTGAGCATGTTGAAGATCACGGTGTTCCAGTCGATCGCCACCGGCTCGGCCGGGATCCCGAGCATCGCGATCTTCCCGCCGTGGCACATCACGTCGAGCATGTCGCGCAGCGCCGCCGGCGAGCCCGACATCTCGAGGCCGACGTCGAACCCCTCCTTCATCCCCAGTTCGCGCATGCAGTCGGCGAGCCGCCCGGTGCGGACGTCGAGGGCGACCGTCGCCCCCATCCGCCGGGCCAGTTCGAGCCGGTCGGGATTGACGTCGGTGATCACCACGTGGCGGGCTCCGGCGTGCTTCACCACCGCCAGCGCCATCAGGCCGATCGGTCCGGCCCCGGTGACGAGCACGTCCTCGCCGAGGACGTCGAACGACAGCGCGGTGTGGACGGCGTTGCCCAGCGGGTCGAAGATCGCGGCCACGTCGCGGTCGATCCCGGGGGTGTGGTGCCAGACGTTGGTCATCGGCAGGGCGAGGTACTCGGCGAACGCCCCGGGACGGTTGACACCCACCCCCTGGGTGTCTTTGCACAGGTGCCGCCGGCCGGCGAGGCAGTTGCGGCAGCGGCCGCAGACGACGTGCCCCTCCCCCGAGACCACCTCGCCGATGAAGAAGTCGTGGACGTTCGACCCGACGGCGACGATCTCACCGACGAACTCGTGGCCGACGACCATCGGCACGGGGATCGTCTTCCGCGCCCAGGCATCCCAGGCGTAGATGTGCAGGTCGGTGCCGCAGATCCCGGTCCGATCGACGCGGATCAGCACGTCGTTGATCCCGATCTCGGGAATCGGCACGCGCTCGAGCCACAGTCCGGGGCGCGACTCCCGCTTGAGCAGCGCCTGCATCGTGTCCATCGAAGAGTCCGGCGGGAGGGAGTGGCGGCCGGGCGAGGGCCGAGGTGGCAGGGTATGCCATCGCCCCGGGCCCGCTCCAGTGGACTTCCTGCGCCGGCCGTCCCGCGGCCGGAATGGGCCATGGATGGCTTTGTCCACGATGAAGTCAGAAAATGGCGTCGGCGCACCACCGGCCGGCGGCTGGTAGGGATCCGGCGGCGAGAACACGAACCGCAGATCGCGCTGCTCCTGGTGCTTCCAGACGCCGCCGACGTGCTGCTGGCCCGGCAGGCCGAAGAACGTCGTCTTCGCCTTGACCTCCGCGCCGATGAAGATGTCCTGGTTGAACAGGTCGCCGACCTGCATGAAGTCGGCCGTGCGGTTCTTGGGATTCATGACGAACACCGACATCCCACCCCACTCGCGGGGCGAGACGATCCCGGCGGTGAAGAACGAGTATGGCAACCCGAGCAGGAACATCGGGTTGGCGATCAGCGCCTGGTTGACGAATTGGTCGGTGCCGTCGCCGGCGGCGTGAACGTGCCCGCGTTGAGCGACACGTTGCCGAATTGGCCATACCACTGCTCGGCGCGTTGCAGCGGCGCCTGCCGTGGCATCGGGAGCCTCCTCGAACGTCGTCGGCGCCGGGTCGTCGGGCAGCAGGTCGATCGAGTAGGAAAACGCGTCGCGCTCGGTCATGGCCGGCGCGTCGGGCTCGCCATCGCCTCGGGCGGCGACGTCCTGGGCGGCACCGGGCAGCGCCGCCACCACGAGCACGAGGAGGGTGATCGACAGCACTGCGATCGCCGTGCCGATTCGCATGATGGCAACGCAGAGCCCGCGGCAAAGCGAGTGGAGTCGCGGAGGCCGGCGGATCCGCTTCGATGAGGTTCGGGGCAAGGTGCGCAAGCCGGGGAGCGGGGAAACTCTCGCGCGGACGTTCCTCCTTGACCGAGGCATCGCCTCCGCGACTGGTGATCGGCCGATCGGGCCGTCTGCGTCAGGAATTCAGTCGCCATGCCCCGTGCTCGATGACCACCCGGCAGCATGATGCCTCGAGAGTCGTCTTTCCCGGCCCCGCACCCCAGGCGGCTTGTGACGCGGGGTGACCCCGGGATAGAACCCGTTGGATATCGTGCCGGTTTCGCCCCCGCTGTTCCCGCGATGTACCGTCACCCCAGTCATCGTGCCGCCCTGCGGGCCGGCATCGCTGCCGCGCTGGTGAGCGGCATCGCGATGCCTGGGCCATGCACCCGGGCGGTCGTGGCCCAAGTCGCGGCGGGGTCGACGGCGTCGGCGGCGGCCGACGTTGCCGCCCCCGCTGCGGCCGATTGGACGCGGCGCGGATTCTGGCAGACGCCCGAGGGGCAGCCGGTCTCCGACGGCTGGCAGTTCGAAGACGGCGAGGTCCGCCTCGTCCGCCCGCACGTCGGCGGCAACATCCTCTCGCCGCCGCTACCGGCGCACTTCGAGCTCCACTGGTCGTGGCGGATCGAGAAGGGGGTCAACACCGGGCTCAAGTACCGGGTCCGCCGGTTCCCCGGCCCGATCTTCGAGGACCGGTTCCTGGGCCTCGAATACCAGATCATCGACACCCCGCCGGGCGACGGCTCGAAGGGGTCGACCGCGGCGATCTATGACCTCGTCGAGCCGCTGCGCGACAAGGTCCTCCATCCCCCCGGTGAATGGAACACCGCGTCGGTGATCGCGATCGGCGATCGGATCGAGCACCATCTCAACGGCCGGCTCGTCGCCACGGCCGACCTCTCCGGCCCGGCCTGGGAGACCACCGTGGCGTTGAGCAAGTTTCACGGCTCCGCCGATTTCGGCCGCCCCGGACCGGGCGACCGCGTGATGCTCACCGACCACGGCGGCCGGGCCATCTACAAGGACTTCCGGTTCGTGGCCCATCCCGCGCCGTCCCCCTCGCCCGCGCCGCGGACCGGTCCGTTTCTCGCCAACGCCACCCGCAACGGCTGGGCCGACCAGTCGAGCATCGTCATCTGGACGCGCACCACGCGCCATCCGGAGGCGGTCGCCGACGGCCCCGCGTTCGTCGCCATCGGCGAGACGCAGGCCGGCGAACTGGCGCGGCAGACCGACGCCACCGCGCTCGAGCGGGCGCAGCTCCCGCCCGGGGCCGCGCTCGACACGATGACGGGCGCCGTACCGGGGGCACCGGGGCAGGTGCGCCTCTCGTACTACCCCGACCACCAGCGCCTGCGGATCCGCCACACCGACTGGATCACCACCGCGGCCGAGCGCGACTTCACCGCCCAGTGGCGTCTGGAGGGGCTCGACTCCAACCATCTCTACCGCACGGTCGTCGAGGCGCGGACCCCCGCCGGGGAGCCCGCCGCGGTGACATGCGGCACGTTTCGCACCGCTCCCCGGGCCGATGAGGCCGCGGCGCTCGTGTTTTGCGTCACCACCTGCCATGACTACGGCCGCCGCGACGACGGCCCGCGCGGCCACAAGATCTATCCGGCGATGGCGGCGCTCGGGCCGGCGTTCGTCGTCCATGCCGGCGACATCGAGTATTACGACAAACCCGATCCCTGGGCATTCACGCTGCCGCTGATGCGCTTCAAGTGGGGGCGGCTGTTCGCCCTGCCGTCGAATCGCGATTTGTACGCCCACACCACCAGCTACTTCCTCAAGGATGACCACGACACGCTCGCCAACGACACCTGGCCCGGCCGCACCTACGGCGCCGTCTCGTTTGCCGAGGGAGCGCGGCTGTTCAACGAAGAGCAGTTCCCGGCGCGCGTGCCGCACTGGGCCACCGTGCGCTGGGGCCGCGACCTGCAGATCTGGCTCCTCGAGGGGCGCGACGAGCGCAGCCCCAATCCGCAGCCCGACGGTCCGGAGAAGACGATCCTCGGAGCCCGGCAGAAGGCCTGGCTGCTCGAATCACTCGCCGCGTCGGACGCGCCGTTCAAACTCGTCGTCAGCCCGACGCCGATCGTCGGCCCCGACCGGGCGGGGAAGAAAGACAACCATGCCAACGACGCCTTCGCCTGGGAGGGGCGGCAGTTGCGCGACGCGTTCGCCAAACTCCCGGGCGTGATCGTCGTCTGCGGCGACCGCCATTGGCAGTATGCGTCGACCGACGCCGCCACCGGTCTGTGGGAATTCGGCTGCGGGCCGGGCAGCGCCTTGCACGAGCTCGGCTGGCGCGAGGGGGACACGCGCCCGGAGCAGCGCTTCCTCCGTGTCGCCGCCGGGTTTCTCTCCGGCGAGGTCGCCGGCGACGGCCCGCCCACGCTCACACTCCGCCACCACTCCGTCACGGGGGAGGAACAGAGCCGGTTCCAGTTTCCGCGCGACTTCGCTGCCGCAAGCAGCGCTACGCCGGCTCGGCCGTAGAGGAGCTCTCCACCCACACGCCATGCACGTGCCCGACTCACCTTCCCCACCGCTCGAGCGGAGCATCGGCCTGTGGCAGGCGACGGCGCTCAACGTCGCCAACATGGTCGGGATCGGCCCGTTCATCACGATCCCGCTGTTCATCGCCGCGATGGCGGGCCCGCAGGCGCTCGTCGGCTGGGTCGTGGCCGCGGTCCTCGTGTTGTGCGACGGGCTGGTGTGGAGCGAGCTCGGCGCGGCGATCCCCGGCAGCGGCGGGTCGTACCACTTCCTGTCGCGGATCTTCGGCGGCACGCGGTGGGGGCGGCTGATCCCGTTCCTGTTCATCTGGCAGTTCGCCGTCTCCGGCACGCTCGAGATGGCCTCGGGGTACATCGGGGCGATCGACTACCTGGCATACATCCGCCCCGACCTGGCCGACTGGCCGATCCCTGGCGGGCCGGCCACGCTGGCAGCCGTCGCGGTCCTCGTGATGACGGCCGTGCTGGCGCGGCCGATCGGCTTTCTCGGGCCGTTGAGCATCGTCCTCGCCATCGGCACGCTCGTCACCGTGTCGGTGGTGATCGTCTCCGGCCTGTTCAACTTCCGCCCCGAACTGATCACCTTCCCCCCCGATGCCTTCCGGCTCGACGGCCGGTTCTTCACCGGCCTGGGGGGCGCGATGCTGATCGCGATCTACGATTACCTCGGCTATTACAACGTCTGCCATCTCGGCGACGAGGTGGTCGAACCGGGGAAGACGATCCCTCGGGCGGTCGTGATCTCGATCGCCGTCGTCGCCACGATCTACCTGTGCATGAACACGGTGATCATCGGGGTCATCCCCTGGCAGCGGGCGATGGCGTCGCAGAACATCGCCGCCGAATTCATGGAGACGATCTACGGCCGGCCGGTGGCGGTGGCGTTCACCCTGCTCATCCTCTGGACGGTGGCCGCCTGCCTGTTCGCGATCCACCTCGGCTACTCGCGCGTCCTCTACGCGGCCGCCCGTGACGGCGACTTCCTCCCGGTCTTCGCCCGGGTCCACCCGGTCCACCGCTACCCGTGGGTGGCGCTGCTCGGCCTCGGGGTGCTGACGGCGGTGTTCTGCTATTGGCCGCTGCCGAGCGTGATCGACGCCGCGGTCACGGTGCGGATCGCGATCCAGTTCATCGGGCAGATCATCGGGCTGCACCTGCTGCGCCGGCAATTGCCGGCCGAGCAGATGCCGTTTCGGATGTGGCTCTATCCGCTGCCGAGCCTCGTCGCCCTGGCGGGCTGGCTGTTCGTGCTCGGCACGTCGAAGGTCGAGGCCATCACCCTCGCGGCGGCCGTGCTGGCATCGGGAGTGGTGGTGTTCTTCGTGCGCGACCAATGGCGCCGGCGGTAAGTCTGGAAAGTAGCCGCCACAGTCCATGACCAGGAGCCATGCATGACGACCGCGTTGCGAAGAGTGCCCCGTCGATCGACTCCCTGCGCGATCATCCTCGCCGCTCTCTTGGTCTTCGCGCAGGCGCCCCCCGCGGCGCACGCGCAGCTCCTGCCCACGACCGGCACCGTCGCATCGAGGCTCGGCCCGCTCGAACTGGAAAACGGCTACCCCACCGATGCCACGATCGTGAAAGTCTTCGACGACATCGACTATCAGCGGGCCTGCCAGGCCTACCTCTGGGCCCTGCCGCTGATGGCGATGCAGCAATGGCAGAGCGAACACTTCGCCCGGTTCGGCGCCGGCAAGCTCGACTACGTCGACTACCTGACGTTTCAGGACAAGCTCGGCCTCCTGACCGCCAACGCCACGACGCCCTACATCATGGCGTTTCCAAACCTCAAGGAGGCTGGCCCGCTGGTGTTCGAGGTTCCCGCCGGCCCCACGGCAGGTGGCTTCACCGATTTCTGGCAGCGGCCGATCACCGATTCCGGACAGACCGGCCCCGACAAGGGCGCGGGGGGCAGGTATCTGATCCTCGGCCCCGACGATCCCGAGATGAAGCCGGAGGGTTATTTCGTCTTCCGGTCACCGACCGTGAACGTCTGGTCGGCCCACCGCGTGCTCGATCCCGATCCGGCCCGAGCCAGGCAGCTCATCGACGGCTTGCGGATCTATCCCTACAGCCAGCGCGACCGCCACGCCCCGACCCGTCACGTATCGCCGGCGGGGCGCCGGTGGAGCGGCGAACAGCCGCGCGGCCTCGCGTATTGGGAGGGTCTCGCGAAGATCATCGAGGAGGAACCGGTCCACGAGCGCGACCGGATGATGATGGGAATGCTCCAGCCGCTGGGCATCGAGAAGGGCAAGCCGTTCACGCCGACCGAGCGGCAGAAGCAGATCCTCGTCGACGCCGCCCGGACCGGCGAGGTGATGGCCCGGGCGATCGCCTACCGCAAGCGGTTCGAAGGGGCGAAAGTCTGGCCGGGCAGGAACTGGGAGATCTCCCTGTTTCTCGCCGAGACCAACCAAGAAGCCCCGCACCACACGCAGTTGGACGAGCGCACGAGCTGGTTTTTACGAGGCGGTCGGCGTGTCGGTCGGGATGATGGGCCGGGCGGTCGGGGTCGGCCAGGTCTACCTCGAGGCCGCGAAAGACGCTCACGGCCGCTGGCTCGATGGTGGCAAGACCTATCGCCTCACGGTTCCCAAGGACGTTCCCGTGGCGCAGTTTTGGTCGGTCACCGTGTACGACAACGAGACCCGGTGCTTCGTCGACACGGGTGTTCCACCGGATCGTTCGTCGCGCGATGCGATCGTCACCAACTCCGACGGCTCGGTGACCATCACGTTCGGCCCCGCGGTCCCCGCCGGCACGCCGGAGAGCAACTGGATCAAGCCCCTCCCGGGCAAAGGCTGGTTCAGCTACTTCCGCCTCTACGGCCCGACCCAGGCCTACTTCGACCGCTCCTGGGTGCTGGCAGACATCGAGGTGATCGAGTAGGCGGGAATGGCAGCACCGCGAGGGCCCCGCCCATCGATGGCATCCGGCGTCGGGCTGCGATGACGTTCGAAAACGAATCAGAGCGGCAGGAATTCGACACGATTTCGCATCTCGTCGGGATGCATCAACGAAGCGATCACGACGAGGTCCCGGATCGCCGCGCCGATGGTGATCCGCAACTGATGAGCGTACACCATACCGGTGAACTCTCGACGGGTCTGCTGCCATGCCGCCGCCAGCGCCAAGAAATCCCTGTCCTGCGTGAATATGACGCGGTCGAGGTCGGTCGCACGTTGCAGAAGAAGTTCGTCGTCACGGTCGGCCATGCCGTCCGTGTCCGTGGTCAGTACGTCGATGCCCTGCTGCCGCACGCCGACAGCGATCGCCCGTGGCACATGGTGGTCGAAATACAGCCGGAGGCTCACTGCCGCCCCACGTGCTTCAGTCTCTCGCGCAGCACGGAGGGTTGCTGTGCGCCGGCGATTCGATCGACGTCCGCCAGTTGCTGGGCGATCACGGCGTCAAGGGCCTCACGATGATCGTGGTAATACGCCAGGGCGGTATGAATTTGCCCCATCGTCAGGTGCGGATGCTGTCGCTGGATGTCGTCGGCATCCCAATGATGGGCGAGGCTGTCGAGGGCAATCTCGACGACTTTGGTGCGCGTGCCTTCGAGATAGGGCACACCGTCCGCGCTCAGTGCGATGTGCGGGTAGGAAACGGTCGCCATGGTCGTGCTCCTCCGCCGGTCAATCCTCTGCCTCAAAACCACGCTGCCGCCTGTTCAATCGGCGATTCGGCAGCACGTCGCTCGACAACCTCGCGGACCGGCGAAACCAACTAGGCCCGGAAGGATTCGAACCTTCGACCAAGGGATTATGAGTCCCCTGCTCTAACCGCTGAGCTACGGGCCCGCGGCCTTGTTGTACCTGTTTTGCGGCGCTGCACCACGAGGCCCGCGCGCGGCCGATGGCCCCGGCTCACTCGCTGCCGCGGAGCACCTTGACCCACTCGACTTCCAGACGGAACGCGCCCGGCTTCTTGTCGCCGAGCATGAAGCCGAAGCCGTTGATCTGGTCGGGGGCGACAGGGCCCATGCCGGGCACGATCCGGCCGAACGAGGTCGGCTCGAACCGGTCAAGCGGCACGTGGATCTCCTGCCACCGGTCTTTCTCCGTCGCCACGACGGCCCGGTAGGAAAACGCCATGCGCCGGGCCGTGGTGTAGATATTGACCATGTATTCGCGGCCGTCTCCCTTGAGGCGCATGACGAGCGTGTCGCCCGCCGCGATCCCCAGCGCCATCGGCTTGGTGCGCACCGACGCGAAGCCGCCGTTGTTCTCGAGCGACAGGTTTCCCGAAAACTCGAGCGATTTGGTCTCGGTGATCCTGAAGCGCCCCTGCGAACGCCCACCCATCACGCCGTCGTTCACCGCCTGCCACACCTGCCCGGCGTCGGGAGCGGCAAAGTCGAGAAGCGGAAGCAGGGCGCCGTCGCCCGCGAGAACCCCGGCAAACAACGTCAGCGTTACCGACAGCATCTCGTGCATCGCCACCCCTCCGGAGGTCATCGGTCCTGCTCGAGCATACCGGGGGCGCCCGATCAAACGGGGTGACGGCGAGCCCTCGGTGGCCGCTGGGCGGCCTCGGGGCGCCGATCGCGGTATCGCTGCCGATTACAATGGTGGCTGGAGTCGGGGCGATGGCCCACTCCCGTCCCCGACGCCCGTGACGATGACGACCGGCGCGGCACGGCCGGACTCATTCGATCAGCGACCGCGGAGAGTGCGGTCGGCGACCCGATCCCGAGAGCGTGCCATGACCTCTTCTGCCGAGGCTGCCCGCGAGCGGCTCCTGATCGGGTTGGCGCTCGATCACCTCTGGACCGAGACGATGGGCATCGATCCGAGCGACACGAAGGAGGGGCCGCTTCGGCTGGTGGCGACCCTCCTCAACCGCGAACGGGTGGCCTATGCGCTGATCGGTGGCGTGGCCATGCAGATCCGCACGGGCGAGCCACGGACGACGCTCGGCATCGACATCGCCGTCCCGCGATTCGACGATATTCCGCGTGCCGCGCTTGTCGCCGCCGGATTCGAGCATAGGGGCCGGCATGCTCACAGCGACACCTGGCAGGCTCCGGCAGGTGGTTCCGGCAGCCTGCGAACGACGGTGCGGTTTTCGGCCGACGATGTGGGGATCGCCGATGCCGTCAGTCGCGCCGAACCGACGCATCTTGCCGACGGACTGGTGATCCGTGTGGCGACACCGATCGACATGATCGTGCTCAAACTCGCGGCAGCGGCCGAGCCGCAGCGACGGCCGAGCAAGCGGCAGCACGACATCGCCGATGTCGTCGCCCTGCTGGAGGAGTATCCGCACCTGCGCGACGCGCCCACGCTGGCGCGGCTCCGCGAGGTGAGGTCGTCGCTCCTGTCGCTCGACTGAGGCCCGGTCCGCGCGATCAGCCGGATGCCGATGCGTGGCCACGCCGTGATGTCAGGCAGCCCCCGAGGAAAATCGCGATGGCCGCAGGAGCAACCGGGCACGTCCGGCCGATGCGCGCGATCCTGTCGCGTGGCCCGGTGATCCCGATCGTCACGATCGACGATGTCTCCGTCGCCGCGGCGCTGGCGCGGGCGCTGGTCGCCGGCGGGATCCGGGTGATCGAGATCGTGTTGCGGACGCCGGCGGCGTGCGCGGCTGTCGGCGCGATGCGGGCCGCGGAGCCCGACGCCGACGTCGGCCTCGGCACGCTCCTGTCGGCGGCCGACGTCGAGCGCGCCGTCGCCGCCGGGGCGACGTTCGGCGTCTCTCCCGGGCTGACCCCCGAGATCGCCGCCGCGGTGAACGCCAGCGCGTTGCCCTTTCTCCCCGGCGTGGCGACGCCGAGCGAGGCGATCGCCGCCCGCGCCCACGGCTTCCTCGAGCAGAAGCTGTTTCCCGCCCATGGCACCGCCGGGATCGCGTTTCTCCAGGCGCTGGCGCCGGTGCTCCCCGACGTGGTCTTCTGCCCGACCGGCGGGATCAGGCGCGAGGACGGCGCCGCCTACCGGGCCCTGCGCAACTGTCCGGTCGTCGGCGGCTCATGGGTCACCCCGGCCGAACTGATCCGCGTCGGCGACTGGGACGCGATCACGGCGCTCGCCCGCGCCGCGTCATCCAGCTGACCCCCCGAGCGGCCCCGACACGACAATCGCAACGATCGCATCACCCGCCACGTCATAGCCCCGCCACGTCATAGCCCCGCCACGTCATAGCCCCACCACGTCACAGCCCCACCACGTCACAGCCCGCCCCCGGCACAGCCCCACCACAGCACAACCCAACCCCGCCCGAGCGACACCACCGCCGAACGACATCCACTCACTCTCCGTGAGCCGCACCGACCTGACCGCCCCCCCATCCCGCGCCCGATCCCCCGCGCCCAGGGACCCGCGAAGCCCCTCCGCCGTCGCCCTCGCATCGGCCCGTCGCAACTTCGTGCGGGTCGATGCGAGGGCAAAGGCGCGGGGGGCGTCCCTCTGCAGAGCCCGAGCCGAGGCTCCCCGCCAACCGACCGATCGCCCGATCCCCCGCGCCCAGGGACCCGCGAAGCCCCTCCGCCGTCGCCCTCGCATCGGCCCGTCGCAACTTCGTGCGGGTCGATGCGAGGGCAAAGGCGCGGGGGGCGTCCCTCTGCAGAGCCCGAGCTGAGGCTCCATAACGACTGACTGATCGGCCGTCACCCGCGTCCCTCTGCACATCCCGACCCGCGGCTCCCCTCACCTCATCAGCCGCCACCGCGATTCAGCCGACCTGACCACAAATCGCGAGGTACGATCCCGTTGGCGGCCTGCGCGGCCTGCCGTCGCTCCCCGCAGGCCCTCCGATGCCCTCGCTTGCTTTCCTGCACCGCCGCCACGCCATCCTGCTCGCGGTGCTCGCGCTCCTTCCGGTCAGCGCCCGCGCCGCCGAACCGGCCCCCACGCCCGCCAAGGAATACTCGCTCGACGACCGGCTCGACCCGGCGGTGATCTACCGCTACGACCCGCTCACCGAAAAGCTCGCGCCGATCGCACGCAAGGACCTCAAGGCCGGCCACATCTACCTCCGCCCGGGGCCCTCCGGGGGCAAGCACATGTGGAGCCGGTTCGACGAGAGCGGCGACTTCCGCTACGAGCTCGGCCCCGGTTCGTCGTTCCCGGTGCGCCTGTTCGATCCGGTGGCCGACCAGGAGACGCGCCGCAAGGCGCTCGAGAAGCGCGCCCCGGAGCTGGCCCGCCGGCTGGCGACACAGGGTGCCCGCCCCTCGCTTCGCCTCGACGAAAACAACCGCTGGCGGCTCGATCAGGCGACCAACTCGGGGCGGGTGTTCGACCTCGCCACCGGCGAACGCTACGAGTTGCAGCTCGGCCGCCCCGTCCCGGTCTTCAACACCGGGGGAAACTCGTGGGCCTGGACCGGCAGCGGCTACCGCTCGACCACCGTCGGCTACGGCGGCGCCGAGCCGGTGATCGACGATTCCTGCCCGCCAGCCTGCGCGGTCGGCATCTGCCGGCCGTGAGCGCCGCCCGCCCCGGCTACGCCCTCACCTCCCAGCCGTCGCGGTAGTGCGGCCTGCCGATCAGCTCCAGCGCCGCGGGGTTGTCGAGGATCGCGCCGCTGACGGGATCGCAGCGGACCACCGTCGAGGTCCGGTAGGCGATGTTGCCGAGGTGGCAGAGGCGCGTGCTCTTCTGCCCCTCGTCGATCGGGCTGTTGAGCGTGGCGGTGCCGCGGACGGCATCGAGGAAGTTGCCGATGTGGGAGGCGTCGCCGGTGCCGACCACGGAACTGGTGCTCATCGACGTCTCGACACCCTTGGTGTCGTAGATCACCCACGTGTCGCGGTTGATGACCATCGATCCGCCGTCGCCGTAAAACACGATCTCGGCCGGCGGCTGCTCCACCGGCCGCGGATGGCAGGAGCTCTGCACCCACTCGCAGCCGGCGTGGCCGAAGTCGTAGACGGCGGTGCCGGTGTCGGGGGTCTCCTGGGCGTCGGCGAAGGCATAGCGGCCGCCGGTGTAGCTGACGCGCAGCGGATGCTCCGCCTTCAGCCCCCAGCGAAGGATGTCGAGGAAGTGGATGCCGTTGTTGCCCAGCTCGCCGTTGCCCCAGTGCCAGAACCAGTGCCAGTCGTAGTGGGCGAGTTGGCGGATGTCGTGGCGCGGGTCGTCGGGCACCGGCCCCTGCCACAGATCGGCGGCGAGACCGGCGACCGGGGCGCGCGGCGCGCCCACCGGACCGCGCGAGGCATAGTAGAAGCCGCGGCCGAAGCGCACCGTGCCGATCGCACCGGCGTGGAGTGCGGCGATCGCGTCCTTCATCCAGGTCCGGCGCTGGTTGCCCATCTGCACCTGCTTGCCTGATCGCGCCGCCGCGGCCACCAGCCACTCCCCCTCGCGGATGTCGTGGCTCCCCGGCTTCTCGACGTAGACGTGCTTGCCCGCCGCGAGGCACAACAGCGCCGCCGGGGTGTGCCAGAAATTGGGCAGCGCGATGAACACACAGTCGAGCTGCGGGTCGTCGAGGCCGGCACGGAAATCAGAGAGCCCGCGGCAGGCCGCCGGCTGGCTCCCCTCGACGCGCTTCATCGCGGCGGCCAGGCGGCGCGGATCGACCTCGGCGAGCCAGGCAATCTCCACGCCGGGCAGGCCGAGGAGCGTCTTGATGTAGGCAGCGCCACGGCCGAGGCCGACGATTCCGACGCGCAGCCGGCGCGGCTCGTCGGCGGCGGCGTGGCTGCCGAGGGGCACGCTCGCCGCTCCCAGCGCCGCCAGCCGCAGCAGCGTGCGGCGCGGAGAGATGCCGAAGCTCGCGGATCCACGGCGCGGGGACGACATGGCGAATCCTCCTCGGGGGAACCGTCTCGATGGACAGGGGCCGTTCAGGCGGTCTTGGCAAACAATCCGTACGTGCGCAGCGTGCCGTCGGCCAGCGCCACCGCCACCTGGCGCCCGTCGGGGGAGAGGGCCAGACTGCGGCCGTTGGCCGGCAGCTTGAGGGCGTGAAACTCGCCAGCCTCTCCCGGCCTGAAGAACCGCAGCCAGCCGCCGCCCCCGCCACCGGCGACGCTCACCCAGAACCCCTGCGGGTGCCAGGCGACGCCCCAGCAGACCCCCTGCTGTTTGTCCTTCGGCTCGAGGAGCAGGGCCTGCTTGCCGTCGGCGTGGTCGAGGAGGCAGACCGCCGGATGGCCGATGCCGGCGAAGGCATTGGTGACGGCGGTGATCCCGCCGACGGCGAGTTGGGCGCCGTCGGCGCGAAAGGCGATCGTCCGCGCGCCGCCGATGTCGGCGCGAAACTGCGTGTCGTATTTCCACAGCGCCTCGGCCCTGCCGAGGTCGCGGACGGGGGCGCCGGCGGCGTCCCACTCCTTGAGAAACCCCTTGAGGTCGCACGACACCAGCCGCTGGCCGTCGGGGTGCCAGGCGACCGCGTAGACGTGCGACTCGTGACCGGGGCTCGTGGCCAGCGCTCCGCCGTCGGCGCCGCGCCACAGTTTCACCGTCCGGTCGTTGCCGCAGGTGGCCACGGTGGTGCCGTCGGGGCTGACGGCGAGGCCGCGGAGCCAGCCGTCGTGGGCGGTCACGAGCCAGGCCGCCGCGGCCGGCTCGCCGAGCGACCAGGCGACGAGCCGGCCGTCGTAGCCGCCGGAAAACAGACGCGTCCCGTCGGGGGAGAATCGCAGCGCCCACGGCCAGCTGTCGTGCGCCGGCCCCGGCAGGTCGGCGGCGGCGCCCATGGCGGCGGTGAGGCGGTGGACGGTCGCGTCCTCTGCGGAAAACGCGATCCACGCGCCGGCCGGATCCCAGGCGCAGCCCACGAGCGGCCGGCCGTGCTTGTGGCTGGCCGTCTCGTGGGTCGCGGCGGGATCGATCGGCGCGGGATCGGCCATGGCGACCTCCGGGGCGTCAGGCGAGCAGCTCGGTGATCGGCCCCTTGGCCGGGTCGGCGATCGGCAGGTCGCGGCCGCCGACATGGAAGCTCCCGGCGGAATCGACGCCGATGGCGCGGAGCACGGTGTGAAACACATGGCCGTGATCGACCGGCCGCTCGATCACCTCGGTGCCGTCGGTGTTGGTTTTCCCGACCACGGCGCCGCGCTGGATCCCGGCACCGCCGAGGAGGATGCTCCAGCTCTTGCCCCAGTGGTCGCGGCCGTAGCCGGCGTTGATCCGCGGCGTGCGGCCGAACTCGCTCATCACACAGACCAGCGTGTCGTCGAGGAGGCCACGCGTGGCCAGGTCCTCGACGAGCGTCGCGAACGGCCGGTCGAATTCGCCGAGCTGCTCGACGTGGAAGTCGAAATTCTCGAAGTGGGTATCGTAGTTGGAGTGGTTCACCTGGACGAACGGCACGCCGTGCTCGAGCAGCCGCCGGGCCATCAGGCAATGGCGGCCAAACTCGCTCCTCCCGTAGCGGTCGTGGTCGCGCTCGGGCTCGAGGGAGACGTCGAACACCTGCCGCCGGTCGAGGAGGTCGAGGGCCTGCTCGTGCGAGAAGGTGTAGGCCTCGGTGTCGGCGGTGCGCCGACGGCCGGTGAACCGCGCGTCGAGGCGGGCACGGAGCGCGGCGCGGCGCCGCTCCGCCTCGGCCGAGAGGCCGGCCGGTCGGTCGGTGAACGCCGGCGGCTTGGCATCCTCCATGATCACGCCGGCGTAGCGCGGGCCGAGGTACGAGGCATTGCCGGGGCCGCCACCGGCGCCGCGGATGAGGACGTGGCCGGGGAGAGGGAACTCGTCGGCCAGGCAGGCCTTGGCGACGACGGCGCCCAGATCGGGCACGTCGAGCGGCGCCGGCTGGTCGCGCCCGCTGAACATCTCGCGCTGGCCGCGGCCATGGTCGTCGGAGCCACCGGCCATCCCGCGCACGAGGCCGAGGTGGTGCATCTGCCGGGCGGTGAACGGCAGCAGCTCGCTGACATGGATCCCCGGCACGCTGGTCGGGATCGCCCGGAACGGTCCGCCGGTCGCCGTGCCCGGCTTGGGATCCCAGCTCTCGAGCTGGCTGACGCCGCCGTGGAGGAAAATCTGGAGGACGCGCTTGCCGCTGCCGGCGACCGTGCGCGACAGCGCCGGCCGCGCGGCGATCCCCCCGGCGGCCGCTGCGGCCATGCCCCCCAACAGCGCGCGCCGCGAGAGGCGGTGGGCCGCCGAGCCGCAGGCAGGGCTGTCGAAGGCTGGCATGGCGACGTCTCCGCGGAGGTCAATGATTGAAGCGAAACTCGGCGCTTGCCAACAAGGCCCACACCAGCTCGGCGATCGCGGCCGGCCGATCGCCCCCCCGGTCGGCGAGAAAGCGGACCAGATCATCGCGCTCCTCGGGCTCGGCAGGACGGGAGAGGATCGCCAGCACCACCTCGTCGGTGACGGCGCCGTCGTCGGCCAGCGCCACCAACCGGCCGACGAGCGACCCACCCGACGGCGCCAGCCGATTGGCAAGGTCGGGAGCATTGCCCAGCCACAGCGCCTGATTGACCGAGGCCTGGAACTCGCCGGCGAGCGGATCGCCGTACAGCCCGGCGACGGTGTTCACCAGGCCCGCCTGCTGCGACACCGCCCCCACTTCGACGAGCACCGCGCGGAGCCGCGGCGCGATCTCGGGCGCCGCCGACCGAAGCACCGCGGGGGGCTCCTTGTCGAGTGCGGCAGTCGCCGCCGCCCGGGCGGCCTCGTCGGCCCCAGTTGCCGTGGCCAGCGACAGCGCCAATTGTTCGGGAGACAGCGCCCGCACGCGGGCCACCTGCCCGAGCGCCGTGCGGCGCTCGTCGATGCTCGCGGCGAGCGCCGCCGCGCCGGCCGGGTCGGTCGCGGCCAGCTCACCGTGGCGGAGGATGTCGGCGGCCAGGGCGAGGCGCAGGTCGATCCGGGCGAGGGCGGCGCGGGCGTCGCGCCAGGCGGCGGCCGCCGCCAGCGCCGCCCGGTCGGCGGCGGCGCGCTCCGCGACGGGGAAGCGCTTGGCCAGCACCTCGTCGAACGCCGCGCGGGCGGCCGCCAGCCCCCCGCGGGCCGCTTCCTCTTCGGTGGTCCGCGCCGCCAGCACCCCCTTCGCCCCCTCGACCACCGGGGTGAACTCGACGCTCCGCGCCTCGATGATCGCCGCGGCGCCCGCGAGGACCTTGTCGTCGGCCAGCAGCTTGGCCGCGGCGCCGGCCTGGCTCGCCGCGGCGGCGAGGGCGGACGCCTGGGCGGTCTTCGCGGCCAGGTCGTCGGCAGCCCCCTTCAGCGCCGTGGCGGCGGCGTCGGCCGCGGCGCGGGCCTTGTCGCGCGGCTCGCGCAGCGGCGCGGCGGCGGCCACGGCCGCGGCATCGGCGTCGAGCAGCGCCTGGCGGTGAGCGGCGGCCGCTGCCTGCGCGGTCGCCAGGGGTAAAAGCGCCGCCTCGGCCGCCGCGCGCTCGGCGGCGAGGCGCTTGGCGAGCGCGTCGAGCCCGGCCGGGTCGAGCGGCGGGGGCACGACGCTCCGCTGGTAGGTCCGCGACAACGCGATCCCGCGGACGAGCGCCCGGACGTGGAATCCGTCGGCGCGGAGGCGCTCGGCGAGGAGGGCGAGGACGTCGGGATGGACCGGCGGATTGTCGGGATCGTGGCCGTCGAGCGGATGGACGAGGCCGCGGCCGAAGAGATGGGCCCACAGCCGGTTGGCGAGGACGCGGGAAAACTCCTCCGACTCGACGAGCAGCCGCGCCAGCGCCGCGCGGCGGCCGTGGCGGGCCACCCCGCGGACGTCCTTGGCCGGCGCCGTCAGGTAGGCGTCGGCCGCCTCGGGGAGCGGCTCGTCGACGAGCGCGGGCCCGGCGGGGACCCGGGGGCGTACTCCCTTGACCGACTCCTTGGTGAACACCGACGTGTAGTCGACCTCGCCATCGGCCTTCTCACCGACCAGCGCCGGCTTGTCGGCCGCCGGCTTGAACAGGCTGCTGCGGTCGACGAACGCGCGGAGCGCATGGTAATCGTCCTGGCGGAGGTCGGCGTTGTCGGGGTGGTCGTGGCACTGGCAGCACTCGAGGTCGCGGCCGAGGAACACCCGCCCGATCGAGCGCGTCAGCCGCAGCGGATCGACCTCGCGCACGAGGAGAAACGTGGCCGCGGCGTGGGGCAGCGGCTCGGCGCCGTCGGCGGCGATCACGTCGGCACAGATCTGGTCGAGCGGCCGGTCGGTGGCCAGCGCCGTGGCGAGCCATTCGCGCCATGCCGCGGCCTCGCCGCCCGCCCCTTTGCGCTCCAGGAGCCAGGCGTCGAGGACCAGGGCCAGGTGGCGGGAGAAGGCCGGCCCGTCGAGCAATTCGTCGACGAGTCGGGCGCGCTTGTCGGCGGCGGGATCGGCGAGGAACGCACGGACGCGGTCGGCGGTCGGGATCGTGCCGGCGAGATCGAGGTGCACCCGGCGGACGAATTCGGCGGCGGCGCACGGCGCGGCGACCGCCCCGACCGCCTCGCGCTCGACGATCGCGTCGATCGCCGCGGCACAATCGGGCGGCGCGGGGACCTCGGCGACGGCCATCGAGCCGAGTGCCAGGGCGATGGCCGCCACGGCGAGGCGGGCCCCGCGGTTGCCGACGGCGAACCTGCTCGACGGCCTGCACCCCATCGCCACCCTCCCGGCTTCCGCCGCACTGCACGGCTTCCGGCGACCCAAACCCTACCCCGGGGTGGATGTCATCGCAACGCCGGCACCTCGGCCGCCGGGGCCAGCGGCCGGTTTTCGGAGACGGTGTCGATCCGCCCGTCGCGGAGCCGGATCACGCGCCGCGCGCGGGCCGCGATGTCCTCCTCGTGGGTCACCATCACGATCGTCCGCCCGGCATGGTTGAGGGCGTCGAGGAGATTCATGATCTCGTGGCTGGTGGCGCTGTCGAGATTGCCGGTGGGCTCGTCGGCGAGGATCACCTGCGGGTTGTTGACCAGCGCCCGGGCGATCGCCACGCGCTGCTGCTGGCCGCCCGACAGTTCGGTGGGGCGGTGGCCGAGGCGCCCGCCGAGACCGACCAGCGCCGCGAGCTTCAGGCAGCGCTCGCGCCCGCCGGGGAGCGGCGGGCGCTGGTAGGACAGCGGGACCTCGATGTTCTCCACGACCGACAACTGCTGGATGAGGTTGTACGACTGGAAGATGAAGCCGAGGTAGCGGCCACGGATCCGCGACAGCGTCTCGTCGTCCATGCTCGCCACGTCCTCGCCGGCGAGCACGTAGCGCCCCGTCGTCGGCCGGTCGAGGCAGCCGAGGAGGTTGAGCAGCGTGCTCTTCCCCGACCCCGACGAGCCCATGATGGCGACGAAATCCCCCTCCAGGAAATCGATCGACACGCCGTCGAGGGCGCGGACGTCGTGGCCGCCGAGGCGGTAGACCTTCGTCACCTTCTCGACGCGCGCCACCACGCGCCGCTCGCGCGTGACGGACGGCAGGCCCGTGCGGCCGTCGTCGCGGAGCCGTCGGTCGTCACTCATGGCGCAGCGCCTCGATCGGGTCCATCGCCGCGGCCCGCCGCGCCGGGTAGATGCCGAAGATGATCCCGACGCCGACCGAGATCGCGAACGCCGCGATCACCGACCAGGGGGCGAGGCGCGGCTCGAGGTTGCGGATGTTCGGGGGCAGCGCCGACCAGACCTCGGGGAGCAGCGTCTGGATCCCCTGCCGCAGCGCCGTCACCGTCGGCCCGCAGAGGAACCCGAACGCCACCCCGAGCAGCCCGCCGGTGCCGGAGAGGACGACCGTCTCCCAGAGGAACTGCTGCACGATCTCGCCGCGCGTCGCGCCGAGGGCCCGGCGGATGCCGATCTCGCGCGTCCGTTCGGTGACGGTGGCGAGCATGATGTTCATGATCCCGATGCCGCCGACGAGCAGCGAGATCCCGGCGATCAGCACGAGGAGCACGTTGAACATCGCGCGCATCGTCTCCGCCTGCTCGAGCAGCTCCTTGGGAACCACGACCGCGTAGTCGACCGTCTTGTGGTAGCGCTCGAGGAGGCTCTTGATGACGCCGGCGGAGGAATCGACGTCGCGCATCTCGTCGACCACGGCGGTGATCTGCGACAGCTCGACCGTCTCGAGCTGCGTGCTCCCGGCGCGCATCGTGAACACCCGGTCGCCGATCCGCGACCGGAACGTCGACAGCGGCACGTAGACGTCGCGGTCGTACTGCCGGGCATCGAGGCTGCCGCCGATCGCCGCGGCGGCGTTGCGGTCGGCGGCGACACCGACGACGCGGTAGAACTCCTGCCCGACCTGGACCGTGCGGCCGAGCGGATCCTCGATCGGAAACAGCTTCTCGGCGGCGCGGTAGGCGAGGACGGCAACGTTGGCATAGCTCTCCATGTCGAGCTCGGAGAGCGGCCGGCCGCGGGCCATCCCCAGCCGGTTCATCGTGAAGTAGTCGGGCGTGCAGCCGATCAACTGGGCGTCGATGAATTGCTCGCCGCGGCGGACCTCACGGCTGATCTCGCGCATCGGGACGGCGCGCTGGAGCGTGGGGACGTTGGCGACGATCCGGTCGAAGTCCTCGCGGAGCAGGCCGTAGGCGATCCCCATCCGGCCGCCCGCCTCGCGGCTCGAGCCCTCCGAGGGCTTGATGCTGCGGACGATGATGCTCGTGGCGCCGAGGTCCTTGATCTGCTGCTGCGCCTGCCAGCTGACCCCCTCCCCCATCGCCACCAGCCAGATCACGGCGGTGACGCCGATGAGGATCCCGAGCACGGCCAGCGCCGAGCGCAGCTTGTGCAGCATGAGGCTGCGGAAGCCGAGGCGGAGCTGCTGGAGGATGTTCACGGCCGTTGCCCCGGCGACGCGGGTGGAGTCGTCAGGCGCCCGGCGCGCCACCCTGAGGAGCGCCCCCCGGAGGCCCACCGCGACGCTGCCCCCCGGCCGGGCCCTCGGGCCGCCCGCCACCCGGAGGTCCGCCGCCCGGAGGTCCGCCACCCGGAGGTCCGCCACCCGGAGGCCCGCCACCCGGAGGCCCGGCAGCCTCGGGCCGGGCGCCAGCGCCGTCGCGCTTCCAGCCGCCGGCGCCGTCGGGGCGGCCGTTCGCTGCCGAGGCGCCGTCGGCCGGATCACCGAGCGCCGTCCGCGGATTGAGGACGACGACGTCTCCCGGTTCGAGGCCGGCGGTGATCTCGACCAGCTTGTCGTTGCCCTGGCCGAGCGTCACCTCGCGCCGCTCGACCGTCTTCCCGGTCCGCACGCCGCAGACGTACGTCCCCCCCTGCTCGAAGACCGCGGCGACAGGCACCGCGAGCACGCCGTCGAGGTCGGCGACGACGATCTCGACCTCGGCGGTCAAGCCCGGGCGGAGCACGCCCGACTCGCCGTCGATCTTCACCTGGACGACGTATTTCTTCACCGTGCTCATCCAGTTCGACTGCGGCCGGTTGGCGACGGTGGACACCGTGCCGTCGAACGAGCGCCCCTGGACGCGGATCCGCGCCTTCATCCCCGGCTGGATGCGGTCGACCTTCGACTCGTGGACCTCGACGTCGGCACGCATCCGCGACAGGTTGGGGAGGCGGATGATCGTCGTCCCCTCGGTGACCTTGGCGCCGTTCTTGATCTCGCTCTGGGCGTCGCGCGTGCGTTCGTTGGCGTAGATCACCAGCCCGTCCTTGGGTGCCTTGAGAACGCACTTGGCCAGCTGCGACGTGAGCCGCTCGAGCTTCGCCTTCTCGAGCTCCAGGGCGGCGTTCTCGGCGTCGCGCTTGGCCTCCATCGCGTCGCGCCGGCTGGCCAGCTCGGTGATCATCTTCGGCTTGGCAAACCGCTCGAGGACGTCGAGCGCGATCTCGGCGGTGCCGAGGTCGAGCTTGGCCCGGTCGACCGCCGATTTCTGCGCGTCGAGCTGCTGCGGGGCGATGTAGCCCTTGCGAAACATCTTCTCGCCGTGGGCGAGGCCGTTTTCCGCCGCCTGGAGCCGCTCCTTGGCGGCCGTGACGTCGGACTTCGCTTTGCGGAGGTCTTTTTTGTAGGTCCCTTCGGTGTATTCCTCGACGGCGATCTTGGCGGCCGAATAGTCCTTCTCGGCCTGGATCCCCGCCGCCCGGGCCTTCTCGAAGGCGATCTTCTGCGCCGTCACGCTCTCCGAGAGGGTCGAGCTGTCGAGCTTGACCAGCTCCGTCCCCTCGGTCACCTGGGCGCCGTCGTCGATCAGCCAGATGATCGTCGCCCCGCCGGCGACACCGCAGACGATGTCGACGTTCTCGTCGCTGACGAGGCTGCCGTCCTCTGTGACCGAGACCCGCATCGGCCCCCGCTCGACGGTGTGAGTGAGCAGCTCGTCGACCGCCGACCCCTCGCCGGTGCCGAGCCGGGCCATCGCCCACGGCGCGACGGCCGCCAGCCCGCCGATCACGCCGGTGGCGAACAGCAGCCGCCAGGGAAACCACCCCCACCGGCGTGGTGCAGGCTCGGCGGCGGGGGCGTGGTCGCCGAGGATCCCGGCGATCGCCGACACGTCGTCGGCCGGGGCGACCGCCCCACCCGGGCGGGGCGTGGACCGTGGTTCGATGATGGTGGACATGACAGCGCGGGCTCCACGGCGGAATCGGCCGCCGACCGACGGCCGGTCTCGATTGTACGGCACGGCGCGGCCGGTGGCCTCAGCCGCCGGGGAAGCGCGGCAGGCGGGGCAGGCGCAGCGGCAGCCCTGACGATCGGCTCTCGGGCGCGGCTGCCGGCGGCGTCGCGCCGTCTTGGGAGCCGCTTTGGGAGGTGGGGGCGGCAGCCGGGGCATCGGCAGCCGGCAGGGGGGCGGCCTTCGCATCGGCGGGGGCGGCTGCATCGGCGCGGCGCGGGGGGGGTGCCTTCACCTCCTCCAAATGGTCGAGCCATTCCTGCGGCACTGCCGGCGGCAGCGGCATCTCCTCCTCGCGGGCGCGCTCGGCACAGTCGAGCGGCTTCTCGATCCAGATCCCGTCGTCGGTGAGCTCCATCACGCCGAGCTGCTGCGACAGCGCCGCCTTGGTGGCGTAGTAATTGATCCAGATGCTCGTCAGCGCGTCCTGCGAACTGCGCAGGTCGTTGAACGCGAAGATCAGGTTGAGCGTGGCGGTGGGGCCGAGCTGGCCGGCGGTCGGATCGACCTGGGGCGTGATCCCGTCGGGGCCGGGCATCGGCGGCGGCGGCGCCGGCTGCGAGAGGGTGAGCCGCGTCTGGTCGACGCGGCGGATGGCGATGATCACGGCCCGGCGCTGGGTCTCGAGGTTCGCCTTGTCGAGCGCGAGCTGGCGGAGCGACTGGCGGATCGCGAGCTTGATCCGGTCCTCGTACTGGATCTGCTGGCGGCGGACCTGCTGGTAGTCGAGGATCGCCTGGCGAAAATTGTTGCGCTCGACGAGCCGCGTGAACGGCGCGTCGAACTGCAACCCGGCGGCGAGGCTCCCGGTCGGGGCGCGGAACTTGGCGGGGTTGTTGCCGGTGGTGTTGATGCCGCCGTCGACGACGACCTCGAGCCCGGAGAGCAGCGCCATGGCGTTGAACTGGATGAGGCGCCACTGGTCGACCAGTGCCGCGCGGTTGTTCATCCAGTCGAGGCGGTTGGCGCGGGCGATCTCGAAGGCGACGTCGGGGTCGAGCGGCTCGAAGTCGATCGTGATCGCCTCGACCCGGGCCCGGGCCTGGATCAGCGACATCTCGTCGACCGAGGCGGCGATGTCGGTGACGAGCTTCACGAACCGGTCGGCCGTCTTGCGCAGGTCGGCGTCGGAGACAACGCCGCCGAAGCGCTCCATCTCCACCTCGTGCTCGTCGATCCGGCGGAGAAGCTTGGCGAGATCGTCGCCGAGGAGCTTCATCTCGCGGGCGAAGGTGTCGCGCTCGGTGGGGCGCATCCCGGCGAGGCGGCCGGCGGTGTTCGCCGTCGCCCGGGAGAGGTCGTCCTTGACCTCCGCCGCCTGGCGCTCGACACGGTCGCGGAGCTCGCCGAGGCGGGCGAGGCTCTCGGTGATCAGCTTGCGATCGGCCTTCGCCTCGGCCTTCTCGGTCGCCGGGTCGGCCTTCGTGGCGGCGTCGGCAGTCGTGTCGGTGCCGGCCTCGGCAGCAGTCGGCGCCGTGGCAGGGGCCGGTTCCGTGGGAGCGGTGCCGGCCGGGGCCGGCGCGGCGTCGGGGGCCGGCAACTCCTCGGTCGCCGCGGTGCCGGCGGCGGCTTCATCATCGCCGTCGTCGGCGCGCGGATCCTCGGTCTCCTTGAGCGTCTCCTCCGCCCCCACGGTGTTGGTGGCGAGGAACGTCCCGATGTCGTTCTGCAGCTCCTGGAGTTGCGGGCTGATGAACTGGAACGGCTCGATGAACGTCTCGTCGAGGGCGATCGGCGTGTCGGAGGGGATGCAGAGGATGTTGACCTTGAAGCTCTCGAGCTGGTTGGTGAGCGTGGTCTTCGCCTGGAGCAGCCCCGCCCGGTTGGTCTCGACGCTCTGGCGGAGCTGATCGACCTGGTCGAGGCCCACCAGGCCGCCTTCGAGATTGGCATCGAGCAGCGCCAAGGCGCGCTCCTGGGCGGCGAGGTTCTGCTCGGCGTTGCGGACCTGCTGGCGCAGCTGGAGGAGTCCGAAGAAGCCGCCGACGTTGCCGGCACCGCCGCCGGCAAACCCCGCGCCGCCGGTGCCGCCGCCACCGACCTGGAGGCCGACGCCCTGGCCGCCGAAAAACACGCCGCCGAGGTTGCCGAAGCCACCGATGCCGGTGCCCGTGAAGCCGGTGAATCCGGTGCCGCCGAAGAAGCCGCCGCGGCGCTGGAGCTGCTGCGGGGCGCCCCCGCCGAACGCCACCTGGAGGAAGAACCCCTGGCGGTAGAACTGCAGCGTCCGCAGGTTGGCCAGCAGCGCCCGCTCGACGATCGTCAGCGGCTCCAGGGCGATCGACCGGCCGGCGCGCTGGAGGAGCGGCTGGACGAAGTTGAAATTCACCAGCGAGACATTGTTGTATTTGTCGGGGCCGGCGAACTGCCACATCACCGAATTGAGGAGGCCGACGGAGAGCGTGCCGGCGGTGGCGAAGTATTTCCGCGCCTGGAGAAACGAATCGGTCGTCCACATCGTCGACGCCCCGGCAGCGTTGAGCGGGCCGCGGTTGGCGTAGGCGGTGGTGTTGCCGCCGAACAGCTGGACGTCGAACCGGAAGCGCTCGGTGCTGACGTCGAGCGCCGAGAGATACAGCGTCTCGAGCTGGTCCTGCCAGTCGAGCGAGTTGAGGTACGCCAGGCGGACCGCCGTCGGCAGGTCGAGCCGGATCGCGCCGGCGGCGGTGATCTCGGCGAACTCACCGACCCACTCGCGCCAGCTGCCGTTTTCGAGGTCGGTGCGGTCGCCGTTGGCGTGCCAGCGCGGCCAGCCCGGCTTGCCGTCGACGCAGTGCATGTAGCGGTGCGACGTCGGATCGTCGGACGGCATCGGCGGGAAGATCTGGCTGTACTCGTCGTAGAACCGGCTGCGCGGATCCATCCGCACGGTGTAGTTGAAGGGGAGATTCCAGCGCGGGTCGCACGACTTCTCCGCCAGCAGCGTGCTCACCTCCCGGTCGGCCTGGAGGTAGTAGCGGCCGCGCGTGCAGCCGGCGGTCCCGGAGACGGCGACAGCCGCCGCCAGGACGAGGCGCAGGGCGATGAAACGCGACAGCGGCATCGGGCGTGCATCCAGGCCCCCCTGGAGACTCCCGGGGTCGGCAGACCAACAGCGCCGGACCGGACCCACACCGGGAAGATCGACCGCCACGGCCGCCCGGCTTTAGCGATCCTGGCGACTGGAGAAATCGGGGAATTGCTGCCACCTGGGGGGTCTTGGTGGAAAAACCGCCACCCTCGACTCACCCGGCACGATCGATTCGACCGATAGGGAAAGAAGAGTTTGCGTGCCCTTCCCTGTCGTGATCCGCCGAGTCGAACGACCCATGAACCGGACGGGACGATTGCCGCAACAGGGCTGGGTGGCGCTCGTCGCCGCGCTGGCGTTGACCGCGGCACGGGCCGCCGACGATCCGCTCGGGTATCCCGCGTCGGCAACCGACCCGACCGCTGCCGACGCCAGCGGGGAGGCCGATTCCGCCGCCGAGCCGTTCTCGATCCCCGACCAACTGCGGCCGCGCGGCGGCGTCGATCCGGCGCGGGCGCCGCCATTCGAGGACGGCGATCCCGAGCACCGCCTGTCGTGGTTCGAGGAGCCGTTCGGGCCGTCGCCGTGCGACCGCAACCTCGTCGATCCGGCATGGATGGGCCCGGGGGAATACGCCTACCACAAGAGTCCGGGGCAGTGCTGGTGCACACGCGACCACACGCGGATGTTCCGCATGGGCTACATGGGCACGCTCTGGTCGAGCATGGAGCTGCTCCTCTGGGCGACGTCCGCCGACTCCTTCCCGGCGCTGGCCACCGCCAGCCCGGCCGGCACGCCCCCTGCCACCGCCGGCATCCTCGGCCAGCCGGGCACCGCCACGCTGTTCGGCGGCGGCGACGCCCTGGGGACGATGCGCCCCGGCGGGAGGTTCACCGTCGGCGTCTGGTTCGACCCGCGCCAGCTCGACGGCATCGAGGCCAGCTATCTGGAATTGGCGCTGGCGCGCCACGGCGGCACCTGGGGCAACGCCTCCGGCGCGATCCTCGCCCGCCCGTACGTCGACGCCGTCACCGGGGCCAACGCCGCCGTCGTCGTCCCCGCGCCCGGCGCCTTCCCCGCCGACCCGGCGCTCCTTTCCCAGTCGATCCAGGTCGGCAGCACGAGCCTGTTCAACGGCGCCGAGGTCCTGCTGCGGCATTCGCTGGTCTGCGACCTGTTCCACCGCCGCTACCTCGTCGGCGGCTACCGCTACTTCGGCCTCATCGACCGGCTCGGCATCACGCAGACCAACGTCATTTCGACCGGCACGCCGGGGGGCTACCCGCAACTCTCGATCGGGAGCCGCGACCAATTCGACGTCGTCAACCAATTCCATGGCGGCGAGTTCGGCCTCATCGAGCGCTGGTGGCACCACCGCTGGGGCCTGATGGCAACCGGCAAGGTGGGCTTCGGCGGCACCGGGATCTCGAGCGCCGTCAGCGGCCTCACCCAGGGGACGCAGACGGTCCTCAACGCCGACGGCACGACGACCGCGACACTCGTGTCGAGCACTCCCGGCGGCGTCCTCGCGCAGCCGACCAACAGTGGCAACCGGTGGTCGAGCGCGTTTGCCGCGGTCGGCGAGGTCGGCGTCGCCCTCGACTACGCGCTGCTCCCGCAGCTCCGCTGCTCGGTGGGCTACACCTGCATCTGGTGGTCACAGGTCGCCCGCGCCGGGGCCCAGATCGACCCCACGGTCAACCCGACGCAATTCCCGCCGGGCACGCTCACCGGCCCTGCCGCCCCGGCGTTCGATCTGCAGACCACCGACTTTTGGGCCCAGGGCCTGACTCTCGGGCTCGAATACGTCTTTTGACGAGACACCATGGCCCGATCGACCGGCGCGGCGTCAGGTGCGCTGGAGCGACTCGACCGCGTTGATGTGGATGAGCGCGCAGATCACGCTCCGATCGTCGTCCGGGTAGTAGACGAGGACCTTCGTCTTCATCAGGAGCACGCACTCCGGATGACGGACCTCGTGGCTCTCGCCGTTCGACAGCCGGATCACGAACGGCTCGAACGGCTTCCGGTGGATGTACTCGCGGATCGTCTCGGCGTTCATCGAAGCACCTCGAGATAGGTCCCCGCCAGGCTTGTCAAACCTTGGCAGGCTGTGGGCTCTGCATGGACGGGCGTTCATCATATCTGGCTGGCTGCCCGGTTTCAATCGACCCTGCCCCGCCCGGCCCGGCCGCAGCTCGCCCGCGGACCAGCGTCACGTGGCGTCGATCTCGCGCACGCCTTTGCGCCCGCGCAGCTCCTCGACCGCGCCGCGGATCATCTCGCGCAGCTGGCGCGCCGTCGCGATCGGAATCGCGCGGATCACGAGCCGCGGCGTGGTGACGTCGGAGGCGACAACCTCAATGTCGCCGAGCGCGAACGGGCGGAGCCACCACGGCTCGGACAGCCGCGTGTCCTTCACCCGGTAGAGCTCGAGCTCCTCGGTGACGCGCGAGAAGACGCCGCTGGTGCGGCGGAGGCGTTCGTTGGTGAGCTCATAGCGGGTGCAGAGCACCACGCACAATCGCCACAGCGCGAAGATCACCGGCACGAACAACCAGCACAACGCGATCGCCAGGAAGAACCAGGGGAGGTTCAACACCTGCGACGGCCGGCCGCGCCACACGGGTGTCTCGCCGCCTCGCGGGGCAGCCGCCGTGGCCACCGGGAGCGGCGGCGGCCCGGGGGCAAACAGCCCACGCACGCTCCGCGCCGCGACCCACTCGGCGAGCCCCGGCTTCCAGACGAGATCGTCGGGGCCGAGCCGCCCGGCTGCGGCGAGCGCCTTGAGCTCGGCCGGTTCGACGGGGCCGGCGCGTGTGCCGTCGATCGCGTAGTGCCACTCTCGCGCCATGCCCGCGTTCCCCGCCCGCCGGCCCGCCGCGGGCCCGCCATCCTGTCGCGAGGATAGCAGGCCGCGGCCCGGCCAGCCGGGCGGGCACGCACGAAACCGATCAGGCCCCCGCGCGCCCAACGCCGGCTCACTCCCCGCGGAGCCGCCGGTATTCGTCTTCGGTGGCGTTGAGGAGATCCTCGTCGGCGACCACCTGCTCGAGGAACGGACGGCAGGGATAGCCGGTGGCGTGTTCCTCCTGGAGCGACCGGGCAAAGCCCCCCGCGTCGATGTCGGCGAACACCTCGCGCATCATCGTCGCCATCTGCTCGCGGTCGACGGCCAGTGCCCGCGTCATCCCACCGAACGCGGCGGCGTAGCCGTGGGCGCGCGTCGAGCGGAGGAAGCCGTCGGCCGCCATCTGCGCGAACGTCTCGCTCATCTCGCCGGAGAGATACATCTCGAGCAGCAGCCCCAGCGGCGGCAGCCCGGCCTCGATGCCGACGTGGAACGCCGACAGGACGGCGGCCCCGAGCCAGGGCCCGAGCGCCTGCTCGACGAACAGGTCGAGCAGCGCCTCGTCGCGGGCGGTCATCCCGAGGCCCCCGTGGCGCAGCGACCCGCAGGCGCTGGCCAGCGCCAACAGCCGCGGCCAGGCCCGGCCGCTGGCATCGCGCTCGACGCCGACGTAGCTCAAGTACCCGCGTCCCGACAGCGTGCGCTCGCGGATCGCGTCGCCCCCCATCCGCGGCGCGAATAGCGCCACGTCGATTCCCGCCGGCGGCGCTACGAGATCCCAGGCCAGGACGTAGCCCGAGGCGAAGACGAGCGTCGCCCCCGGCTCGAGCGCCGCCATCAGGCCGGGCATCAGTTCCGGCTGGGCCTCGTCGGGGAGCATCACCAGCGCCACGTCGGCGGCAGCCGCGGCGGCCGCGAGGCTCTGCGGCACGAAGCCGTCGGCGGCGGCCCGGGCGCTCGACGCGGCGTCGTCGCTGCCGACGACGATGCGGGCGGCGGCGGCCGCGGGCAGGGCATCGCGGAGGTTCAGCGCCAGCGGCCGGCCGAGGAGGCCGTAGCCGAGCAGGGCCACGGTGCAGTCGGCGAGAGCCCCGGGATCGGCGTCGGAATCACGGTACAGGCGGTGGCGACGCGGGGGTGCATTCACGGTGGGCCTCGCGGTAGGCATCGAGCAGCGGATCGACGAGCATGATGAACTCGCGCAGGCGCAGGGGATTCATGCCGCGGACGTGGATCTTCCCGGCGAGGAATGCCGCCCCGAGCGAGCGCCGTCCGAAGGCCGCATCCTCGAGCGTCGCCCTCGGCATCCGCACGACGAACGGCGGCGCGCCGCCGGGGGGGGCGACCTCGAGCCCCGTCGCGGTGGCGCGGAGATGGAGGCGGCCGTCGACGTCGGGGAACTCCCAGAGGATGTCGGGCATCGCGGCGGCGAGCTGCTCGCGCTGCCGGGGGGTGAGCCGGCCGTCGAGCAGCGCGATCATCCTCGCCAGGATGGCAGCGAACGACGGATCGGCAGTCGGGACGGAATCGCTCGGCATCGCGGGCCACCCGGGGAGCATCGGGCGGCCTGGCGGCGCGACCGAAACCGCGGCGAGCCTACCACAGCCGGTCATTTCCAGACGGCCTGCGGGCGCGGGATCGCCGCGGTACAGGCACAGTCACAGGCACAGGCCGCGCTGACCATGGCGGAGGAACCGCCGCTCAGCCGCCAGGTGACGCCACGGCCGCGAGGTGGCCGGTGTCGTTGAACGCCTCGAGCTGCGGACCGGGCCAGCGCAGCAGCGTGAGCGACGCATTGGCCAGCGCCGGCAGGCGGGTGAAGGGGCGCGTGACCGCTGCGGCCAGCAGCGCGTCGGCATTGCCCACCAAGCTCCCCAGCGCCGCGGTGAGCAGGCCGCCGTGGGCGACGACGACGATCGTCCGCGCCGGTCGCAGCGCGAGGCTCTCGAGCGCCGCCCGCCCCCGCGTTGCCAGCGCCCCGCGCGACTCGCCACCGGGGATCACGTAGTCGGGGTCACCGGCCTGCCACGCGGCCAACTCGGCGGGGAAGCGCACCGCGAGGTCGGCCCAGAGGTGGCCCTCGAAAATCCCGGCGTGCAGCTCGGCGAGCCGGTCGTCGACGGCGACGGGGAGCCCGAGCGCCGCGGCGATCACGTCCGCGGTCTGGCGAGCGCGCCGCAGAGGGCTCGACCAGACTTCGTCGATCGCGTCGGCGGCGACCAACCCTGCAGCCCAGGTGGCCACGGCGGCAGCCTGCCGTTCACCCAGCGACGACAGGGGCACCTGGGCCTGACCCTGCACACGCCCCGCGGCGTTGGAGACGCTCTCGCCGTGGCGCACCAGCACCTGCCGCATGGCGTCGCCGTCAGGCGGGCTCATGCTGCGCCGCCCAGACGGCCGCCTGGGTGCGGTCCTTGAGCCCCATCTTGCGGAGGATGTTTTGAACGTGCTCCTTGACCGTCTCGACACTGATCGCCAGCGACGAGGCGATCTCCTTGTTCGGCAGGCCGAGCGAGATGTGCCGCAGCACCTGCTGCTCGCGCGGCGTCAGCCGGCCGGAAGCCGGCCCCGTCGACTCGCGCGCATCGAGCTGGGCCAGGAACGCTGCGTAGCGGCTCCCCTTCCCTGGCGGCTTGCCGGCAGCGGCGTTCTTGATCGTCGTCACCAGCTCGTCGGCGGACAGCGACTCGAGGAGATAGTCGGTCGCCCCGGCGGCGTGGGCCCGGGCCATGTAGGTCGGATTGTCGACGGCCGACAACACGAGCAGCTTCGCATCGGGCACGGTCGACCGCAGCTTGCGGACGACGTCGAAGCTGTCGACGCCCGGAAGGATGGCGTCGATGAGGATCACCGTCGGCGACAGCTTCCGCGCCATCGAGACCGCGTCGCGGGCATGGTTCGCCTCGCCGATCACCTTGATACCGGAGCCCTCGAGCATCCTCAAAAGCCCCGCGCGGATGACGGGCTTGGGGTAGGCGACGAGCAGCGAGAGCGACTGGGCCATGGTGGTTTTCCGTGGGGAGGGGGAGACCCGGAGCCGGACGGGAGAGACGACCGCAGAATCACCGGGATCGTTGTCCCGAGCCCACGGGTCGGCGTCTCGCGGTCGGGACCGCCGTCAGGGGGAGACGATACGCTAACAATCGCTGATCGGCAGCGGGACGGCCATGCCCCTGGGATAGGATACGCTGTCGAAAGGGGTCGGTCGACCGGCTGGGTGGGTTTTGCGACAAAATACGGTCCGTTCACCACCCCCCATCGGAAGGAACACCTCCAAGGGGTTTAGTGATGCAATCGCGAGACAGTCTGGTGCGGTCAGTGGGGATGGCCCTCGGTCTGGCGCTCGCCGCGAGCACCGGGTTGTCCGGCGAGGTGCGGATCACCCCCGACATCGTCTACGGCCACAAGCACGGCCTGGCGATGACCTGCGACATGTTCCGGCCGGAGACGGATGCCAACGGCGCCGTGCTGCTGTTCATGGTCAGCGGCGGGTGGTACTCGGCCTGGATGCCCCCCGACCAGGCCCGGCCGATGTTCGCGCCGCTCACCGACAAGGGCTACACCGTGCTCGCCGTCCGCCACGGCAGCAGCCCGAAGTTCACGATCCCCGAGGCGGTCGACGACGTGCGCCGTGCGGTCCGCTTCGTGCGCCACAACGCCGCCCGGTTCGCGGTCGATCCGGAGCGGATCGGCGTCTTCGGGATGAGTGCCGGAGGACACCTGTCGCTGATGCTGGCGACGACCGGCGACGACGGCGACGAGTCGAGCGGTGATCCGGTGCTCCGCACCGGTGCCCGTGTCAGGGCGGCCTGTGCCTGGGTGGCACCGACCGACCTCCGCCACGTCGTCTGGAGCCATCCCGACCATCACAAACAGTACGAGCGTTTCCCCGCCCTCGACCTCGACCAGGCAGAGGCGGCGCGGATGTCGCCGTTGCTGGCCGTGTCGCGCGACGACGCCCCGGCGCTGTTGATCGCCGGCGGCCGCGACGAGCTGGTCCCGCCCGAGCATTCGCGGAAGATCCACGATGCCCTTGCCGCCCAGGGAGTCGCGTCGCGGTTGGTGGTCCTCGAACAGGCGGGGCACGGCTTCCAGGGGCAGGACCTGGCGACCGCCGTGACGGCGATGGTGTCGTGGTTCGACGACCATCTCGGCCCGGCTCCGGCACCACCCACCGCGGCACGAGAAACCCCCTGAAAGAGCCGTTCCGCCGTCGCCCCGGGCCGGCGCGGCCCGCGCGCCGGCGGGGGGCTATTCCGCGGCCCGCGCGGCCGCGTGCGACGGCCGTGGCGTCGGCTACACTTTTCCTCCACCCCTGCCGATCGGCGCCGCCGCCGTGAAGCAGTGCCGCGGCAGACACCGCCGAGGACCCGTCGCCCCCAGACCTGACCGGCGCTCCGCCGGCCGCAGCCCCCGAGGATGCCGATGACCGCAGAACCCTATCGCCGGATCGACGTGACGAAGGTTGGCAAGGTGGAGATCGCGAAGTTCAAGGACAAGAAGATCCTCGACGAGACGGCGCTCGACGAGATCAAGGTCGAGCTGCTGCGGCTGATCGCCGACCGCCCGGGGCTCGACCTGCTCCTCGACTTCGGCAACGTCGAGTTCATGTCGAGCGCCGCCCTCGGCCTCCTCGGCACGATCCACCGCAAGGTCGGCACGACGCTCAAGGGGCGGCTGAAGATGTGCAGCATCCATCCGCAGATCTACGAGGTCTTCAAGCTCACCAACCTCAACAAGCTGTTCGCGATCCACAAGGACGCGGCCGAGGCGATGGCGAAGTTCACCTGAGCGGCGGCGGTCGCGGCCCGTGGGTCGGGCCGGATCTCCGTCAGCCTTCCGCCCCCGGGACCTCGCCATGGCCTCCGCCGACTCCAGCCCTCCCCGCGCCCATCGGCCGGTCGACGTGGTGATTGCCGAGGACAGCAAGATCCAGGCCAAGCTCCTCGAGCGCCGGCTCACCGAGGCCGGCCATGCCGTGCGCTGGGGGGCCGATGGCGGCAAGGCCCTGGCGCTGGTCCGCGAGCGGCGGCCCGACATCATCATCTCCGACATCGAGATGCCGGAGATGACGGGCTACGAGCTCTGCAAGATCGTCAAGACCGATCCCGATCTGCGCACGATCCCGCTGATCCTCCTGTCGTCGCTCGGCGACCCGGTCGACATCATCCGCGGGCTCGACGCCGGGGCCGACAACTACGTCACCAAGCCCTACGAGCCGGAGTACCTCCTCGGCCGGATGGACTCGCTGCTCGCCTCCCCGCTGGCGGCCGCCGATGCGACGGCCGGCAACGAGATGGAGGTCACCGTCGCCGGCCAGACCTTCAAGGTCAACGCCGGGAGGCAGCAGGTCCTCAACCTGCTGGTGTCGGTGTTCGAGAACGCCGTCACCAAGAACAAGGAGCTGATCTCGACCAACCAGTCGCTGTCGGTGGCACGCGACCAGCTCCAGAAAGCCAACACCGAGCTGGTCGCCGTCAACGAGCAGATCGAGCGCAGCAACCGACGGATGACGCGCGACCTGCACGCCGCCGCCAAGGTCCAGCAGTCGCTCCTCCCCCAGGCCGCGCTCGACATGCCGGCGACCGCGTCGGCCTGGCGCTACGTGCCGTGCAACGAGCTGGCCGGCGACTTCCTCAACATCTTCGCGCTCGACGACGAGCACGTCGGGATGTTCGTCGTCGACGTCAGCGGCCACGGTGTGCCCAGCTCGCTGCTGGCGGTGACCGTCGGGGCGTTCCTCACGCCGCGCGTCTCCGACACGTCGCTCCTCCTGCGTCCGTCGCCCGACGGCGGCAAGCCGCTGGTGGCGGCCCCGGCCGAGGTGGTGACCCAGCTCAACAACCTGTTCCAGGCCGACAACCAGGCCGGGCTGTACTTCACGATCGTGTACGGCATCCTCCACGTGCCCAGCGGCAAGCTGCGCTTCGTGTCGGGGGGCCACCCGCCCCTGCTCCACGTCCCGAAGACCGGGGCGCTCAAGCTGTTCGAGGTGGAGAGCTTCCCCGTCGGGTTCGTGCCCGACGTCGAGTTCGCCGAGGAGACGCTCCAGCTCGCCCCGGGCGACCGCGTGATCCTCTACTCCGACGGCGTGCCGGAGGCGATGGACGAGAAGCTCGAGCAGATGGGCAACGAGCGGATGACGGCGCTGGTCGAGTCGCTCCGCGGCGACTCGGTCGACGTTAACGTCGTGCGCCTGCTCGAGAGCGTGCAGGCCTGGTGCCAGCCGAAGGGGCCGCTCGACGACGTCTCGATCCTGTGCCTGGAGTGGGCGGGCCCGGCGGCGGGGTGATGGGAACCAAGGCCCCAACACAAGCAGACCGGCTCACGCCCCGATCATATGAGAAAACACTCGCCGCACGTCGTTTTTCTCATATGATCGGGGCATGGGTGAACTGGAAGATTTCATCGATCAGCAGCGTCTGAACGGCCGGGCTTTCTTCACGAAGCCCGCGGCACTGGCGGCACTTCGGCAATCACCCAAGGCCTTGCAGGCGGCGGCTTCACGGCTGGCCAAAAAGGGCCGCCTCGTGTCCCCCCGCCGAGGCTTTTATTTGATTCTACGGCCCGAGGATCGCCTCCTCGGCGCCCCCGATCCAGCCCGTTGGATCGACCCGCTGATGGCGCATCTTGGGCTCGACTATCGGGTGTCGCTGCTGAGGGCCGCAGCCTTCCATGGCGCCGCCCACCAAGCCGCCATGGTCTTTCAGGTGATTTCGCCGCGGCAGCTTCCGCTCATCGTGATCGGCCGGCATCGGATCGAGTTCCTCTACCAGACGGCCGAGGCCTTCGCGCGAACGAACCAGCCCGCGTGGCTCGATCGCCTCAAGACCGACGCGGGGTTTGCCAAGGTCGCCGGCCTCGAACTGACGCTGCTCGACATGTGCGGCTATTTCCACCGCGCGGGAGGGCTCAATGCCGCGGCCCAGGCCGTGCACGATCTTGGAGACAAGGCCCGCGGCAGCGTTCTCGCCGCCGCAGCCAAGGCCTACGACAACACGGCGGTGCGCAGGCTCGGATACCTTCTCGAGCATTTCGGGTACACCCGTCAATCTCGATCTCTCGCGCAGTATGCCGAGCAGGCGAAGTCATTCACGCTGCTCGACCCGTCGCTCAAGCCGGCAGCACGACCGTTGGCCGCTTGCGAAGAGCGGAACAAGCCCTGGAAACTCACGATCAATAGTGACGTCGAGATCGACGCATGATCCCACGGGCGTACATCCAACACTGGACCGCTGCCGCGCCGTGGCCCGATCTCCGACAGGTCGAACAGGATCTGGTCATTTCCCGCGCCCTGTGCGATCTCTTCGCCAGCAGAGCAATCCGCGATCGGATCGCATTTCGCGGCGGAACTGCGCTTCACAAACTCCTGTTCGCGAAGCCGCTGCGTTATTCCGAGGATATCGACCTCGTGCAGACTCGAGCGGAGGCGATCGGGCCGGTGATCGACGGAGTTCAAGATGCACTCTCGTGGCTTGGGCGAGGAAAGCGGATTCAAGGCCAGCGCTCGACCGCGCTCATCTTCAGATTCACTCCCGAGGAGACCAGCGACCAGCCGCTCAAGCTCAAGATCGAGATCAACACCCGGGAACACCAGAGCCGGCATGGGCTTCTCGCCTATCCTTACGCAGTCGAAAGCGACTGGCACCGCGGGCGGGTCGAGATCATGTCGTACGACCGGGAGGAATTGCTCGCCACAAAACTGCGGGCCCTCCTGCAGCGGAACAAGAATCGCGATTTGTTCGACCTCAACGAGGCGCTGCTGCTGCCAGGGCTCGACCACGACCGGTTGATCGACTGTTTTCGGCACTACCTGGAACTGGAAGGACATCCAATCACCCGGGCCATCAGCGAGGAGCGGATGCTGCAGAAGCTCAACCGGAGCCTGACGGAAGACGTTGCTCCGCTGCTGCCAGCAGGGGTGATTTTTGACGAGGAGACGGCGATCGCGGCGTTTGGTCGAGTGTGGCGGCAACTCATCACCCGCATGCCGGGAGAGCCCTGGAAATCCTCGTCGGCGGTCATAGCCACGATCCGGGCGAACAAGATCCCCACGCTGCTCGACGGGATCGAGGACGCCGCAGCCTCGTGAGCGGATTCTGCTGCCCAAAGTTTCTGGGCCCCTTCCCCCGGGCCCAATCCAATCAGGATGCGGGCTTCGGGCAGGCCTGGTGCACGGCGGTGCTGCGGCACAAGGGATGCTCTGAACGCGCCTGCAGCCATGCTAAAAAAATCATAAACCTCCGTCATCAAGGGCTTTAGCAGTTATTGAGCCCTTCGGAGGACCCCAGGAAATTCGCAGACACCAAGTGTCTAGATCAGAATTGCGAGCTCGGGTCATGAGAAACAGCCTGAAAAAAGACCCGAGTTTTCACAGCTGCAACTCGAGTTGTTGACGGATCGACTCGGGTCGATATTTTGAACTCGAAGCGACGCCCGAGCCGCTTTGGCGAGGGGGCGCAGTCACAACTGAGGGTTGTTCAAATGGAATCTTCTGAATCGATCGATCGACTGAATACCACCGAGGGGCACATCGTCGCGGGAGTCTCCCTCGACACCCACCGGTTTCTGGGCCGGATGAAGGCCGCCCAGTTGATGCAGGTGGCGCAGGATCCTCGGCGGACCGAGGACGAGAAGCAGGTCGCGGCGGACGCCTCGCTCAGTGAGACCCGCAAGATCCGCGAGATGGTGCAGCGGTTGTTTGAGGGGGCGAAGGAGCGGAACGTCGGGCCCTACGCCGACTACCTCGTCGCCGTCCACAACGGTCAGAACGGGATGGCGCCGCCGATCATCCTGTTCACCAAGGAGAAGTTGAAGTGGACCAACTCTCCAGACGCCGGGGGCCAGATCCAGATCCCGTACGGAACCATGCTCATCGCCATCGATGGCGAGACGCAGTTGGCCGCCCGGTTTGAGGCGGCGAGCATGGATCCGTCCACGCAGGCCGCGTCAGTCCCGGTGATGATCTGTCACGGGCTCGACCTGACCTGGGCTCGTCAGGTCTTTCATGACCTGAACATGTGCGGCGTTCGGCCGAACGCCGCCGTGGGTATCTCGATGGACGCCCGGGATCCGGCAACGGGCATTGCCAGGACTCTCGAGCAGGAGGTCCCGTTCTTCAAGGACAGGGTCAACACCGTGCGGCGGCAACTGCGGAGGTCGGATAGGCATGTCGTCACGATTACGGCGCTCCGCGGTGCCTGCGTCACGCTTGCCGAGGGCATTGGCGGCGTGAAGCACGGGGCCAAGCCGGTCGCCGTGGCGGGAGATCTGAAGCACCTCACCGAGGTTGCGAAGGAGTGGTTCGGAGCCGTGGCCGAGGCGATCAGGCCAGCCATGGAGTTGAGGGATCAGTCGGTGGCCTCCGCGCCGGCGGTGCTGGCGGCCATCGGGGCGATGGGGCATTCCCTCGTCAACCTTCCGAACCGGCAGCAGGAGATGAAGCGACTGATCGACGAGCTGAAGTCGGTCGATTGGGATAAGGGCGAGCACTGGAACGGCATCGCCGGCAAGCTGAGCCCGAGCGGCAAGCTGTCGATCGGAGGCTCCAAGGAGACGGCGTATGCCGTTTACCGGGCCCTTACTGATCCCACTCAGCCCAACTATCAGCGGATCCGGGCCGGCGCTCTCGTGACCGCTTGAGGGCGCCCTTGCCCGCGGTCACGGAGCGGCGGCAGGCTGCTTGGGGGCCTGCCGCCGCTCCGGCCGGGAACACCCAAATCGAGGCCCACCCAGCGTTCATCGTCATATCGCCGCAACTCTTCCCTTCGATCACGCCGCTGCTAACTTGCGCTTTTCATAGAAGGGCACGTTGATTCGGCAACAAAGTGCCGCTGTTCCTAAACGCAGCCCGCCGTCCGAAGGCCCCTGATTCAGTCAATTCGATGGTTTTCCTGCCCCCCCGCCAGAGCAAGGAGTGCGTCTTCGGGCCGCCCGACTTCCTCGATCTCGGCAGCCGTGGGGTCGTCGATGTTGTCTCCCGACTCGGTTACCCTCGCGGGCTCGATCCAATGGATGGCGAGGGTCGTCCACGACCATTCCAGGCAGCATCCGATACTGGGGGCGCTGGCCCAAAAGTCGCCGGGCTCGGCTACCGCGCCGGCTTCGGGCGGTAATAGCCGCAGCCGGCCCCCTGGAGGCGCTCGAAGGTGTCGCACACCCCGAGCAGCGTCTCGGCGCCGCCGATGAACAGGCTGCCGTCGGGGCGGACGACGGAGCGCATCTGGTCGAGGATCCGCACGCGCGTCGGGATGTCGAAGTAGATGAGGACGTTGCGGAGGAAGACGATGTCGCAGGCCGGGATCCCCTGCCATGGCGCGGCGAGGTTGAACTGGCGGAACTCGACCAGCTTGCGGCAGTCCTGCGCGATGCTCCACCGCCCCAGCAGCGGCACGAAGTATTTCTGCCGGTAGTCATCGGGCAGGCCGCGCGCCATCTCGAGCGTGCCGTAGCTCCCCGTCCGCGCCTGTTCGAGGACGACGTCGGAGATGTCGGTGGCGAGGATCCGCACGCGCCACCCGGCGAGCAGCGGGCGGAAGTGCTCCTCGAGGAGCATCGCCAGGCTGTACGCCTCCTGCCCCGTCGAGGCGGCGGCCGACCAGATCGTCAGGTGCCGCGACACGGCGCGGCGCGCGAGCAGGTCGGGGAGGATCTTCCGCACCGTCTCGAACGGCGCGCGGTCGCGGAAGAACGACGTCTCGTGGGTCATCATCGCGTTGAGGATGTCGCGCTCGAGGGCCGTGTCGCCCCCCTGCCGCAGCCGCCCGACCAGGGCGTCGAGGCCGCCGCACCCGTGGCGCTTCACCACCGGAAGCAGCCGGGCCTCGACGAGATAGCCCTTCGACGGATCGAGGACCACGCCACTGCGCCGGCGGAGGAACTCACGGATGCAGGCGAAGTCGGCGGCACTCACCATGGCGTGTTGCTTTCCGCCACGGCCGTCACCGCGCCCGCCGCGACACGCGCAGCGCTACCTCGGCGCCGAGCTGCCCGAGGGGAAGCACGGCGTCGGCGAGCCCGGCACGGGCGACGTGGCCGGGCATGCCCCAGATCGTGCTCGTGAATTCGTCCTGGACGATCACGGCGCCGCCCGCGGCGACGATCGCCCGCGCGCCCTCGAGCCCGTCGCGCCCCATGCCGGTGAGGACGACGCCGAGCGTGCCCGCCCCCCAGACGGCCGCGGCCGTGCGGAACAGCGGATCGGCCGCCGGCCGGCAGGCGTTCTCCGGCGGCTCGTCGGACAGCTCCGCGACCACGCCGCCGTCGCCGCGCGCGACTTTCATGTGGCGCCCGCCGGGGGCGAGGAGGACGCGGCCGGGGGCGAGGGCCTCGCCGTGGAGCGCTTCGCGGACGTCGATCCCGCAGATCCGGGCCAGCCGCTCCGCCAACTGCGCCGTGAACAGCGGCGGCATGTGCTGGACGACGAGCACCGGCACCGGGACATTCCGCACGAACCCGGGGAGGAACCCGGCCAGCGCGTTGGGGCCGCCGGTCGAGACGGCGACGACGACCGCCGCCACCGGTTCGCGCGCCGCCCGCCGGGCAGGGGCCGCGGGGGCCGCCGCGGCCGCCACCGGCGCGGCGCCGGCCGTGCGGGGCACGAGCTGGCGGATCCGTGGCACGAGCTCCTCACGGATCCGCGCGGCGACGGCGTCGGCCGACGTCTCCTTCGGCTTGGCGACGTAGTCGTTGGCCCCGGCGAGGAGCGCGTCGATCGCCGCCTTCGCGCCGCGCTCGGTGAGGCTCGAGAACATCACCACCGGGAGCTTGGGATGCAGGGCGCGCAGCTCCCTGAGCGTCGTGATCCCGTCCATCACCGGCATCTCGACGTCGAGGAGGACCAGGTCGGGGGGATCGGCGGCGATCCGCGAGAGCGCCTGCCGCCCGTCGGCCGCCGTCCCGGCGACGGCGATTCCCGGCTCGGTGGCGAGCGTCGCCGAGAGCACGCTCCGGATCACCGCCGAGTCGTCGACGACGAGCACGCGGATCGGCGCGGCGGGTGCCACGACGCGCCGCCCGACACCGAGGCCGAGGATCACCTCGTGGAGGGCCGCGGCGGTGAACGGCTTGGCGACGAACCGGTCGGCCCCGGCCTCGAGCGCCGCGGCGACGCGCCCCGGATTCTGCTCCCCAGACACCATCACCAGCTTGAGCGAGCGCCAGGCCGGCTCGCGCCGCAGGCGGGTGATCAATTCGATGCCGTCCATCTCCGGCATGTGGAGATTGACGGTCACGACGTCGGGCCGGGCGATCCGGGTGAGGAGGTCGAGGGCCTCGCGGCCGTTGGCCGCCTCGTGGCACTCCAGATCGAGGGCCGCCAGCGCCCGCGCGAGGATCGTCCGGGCGGGCTTGGAGTCGTCGACGATCAGCGCGTTCACGGCGTCACCCCGCGTGGGGAGGGACCGCTTCCAGTATGCCCGCCTGCCCCGCGCCGCCAACCGCCCCCCGGTTGCCGGCGATCAGGAGCGGTATTCCTCCACGAGCTTCGCCAGATCGTGGGCCAGCCGGGCGAGCTCCTGCGACGAGACCTGGGTGTTGGCGGCGCCCTCGGCCGTGCTCTGCGCCGCGTGGGCGACCTGGCCGATGTTCTGCGCGATCTCGGTCGAGCCGGTCGTCGCCTCGCCGATGTTGCGGCCGATCTCGGCGGTCGTCACCGACTGCTCCTCGACCGCCTGGGCGATCTTCGTCTGCAAGGCGTCGATCTTCTCGATCACCGCCACGATCTCGGCGATCGCCCCGACCGCCCGGCTCGTGTCGGCCTGCATCGCCTCGATCCGGCCGGCGATGTCCTCGGTGGCCTTGGCGGTCTCGCGCGCCAGTTCCTTGACCTCGTTGGCGACGACGGCGAATCCCTTGCCCGCCTCGCCGGCGCGCGCCGCCTCGATCGTGGCGTTGAGCGCCAGGAGGTTGGTCTGCTCGGCGATCGAGTTGATCACCTTGACGACCTGGCCGATCTGGGCGCTGGAACTGCCCAGCTCGTCCATCGTCCGGCTCGTGGCCCGGGCCATGTCGACCGACTGGCGGGCGACGGCGGCGGCGTCCTGGGCGCTCTTGGCGATGTCGTAGATGTTGGCGACGAGGCTCTCGACCGACGTCGAGACGGTCTTCGTGCTGCTGCTGACCTGCTCGGCGGCGGCCGACACGAGGTTCGCCTGCGCCGTGGTCTCCTCGGCCGCGGCGCTCATCTGCTGGCTGACGCTCGTCAGCTCCTCCGAGGCGCTGGCGAGGGTGTGGGTGTTGCCCTTGATGCCGTCGACGAGCGCCGCCTGGCGACGCGCCGCCCGGGTGAAGCGGCCCGCGATCTGCGCCGACAGCCAGACCACGCCGAGCGTCGTGAGGCCGAAGATCAGCTGCGACAGCCAGCGCAGGCGCCGCATCGGCGCATCGGTCTCGGCGGCGTCGATCTCGGAGACGACCGCCCAGGTGACGTCGGCGTCGCCGGGGCCGTTGCCCTGGTGGATCCGGGCCGGCCCCCAGCTCGACAGCACCGGCTGCCCACGGTAGTCGGCCGTCGGGCCGGTGCCGCTGCCGTTCCGCTCGAAGACGTCGCGGACCGGAACGGTGTCGACCTTGAACCGGGGATTGCAGATCGTCGTCTTCACCGTCTCGCCGACCTGCTGACCGAGCTCGTCGAGGAACCGCGAATCGGTGCGGAACAGGTGGTCGGAACCGACGGCGTAGGTCTCGCCCGTCCGCCCCATGCCGAGCGTCTCGCCGACGACGTCGTTGATCCGGTTGAGCGGGAGCTGGAAGGCGATGACGCCGACGACCTTGCGGCCGTCGACGATCGGCGCGGCGAGGAATCCGGCCGGCTTGTCGTACGACGGCTGGTAGGGACCGAAGTTGCCGAACGAGACCACTCCGGCGCGGCCGGCAGCGGCCGCCTGGCGGAACACCTTGCCGAGATTGGTCTCGGCGAACGCCCCGCCGCGCAGCGAGGTGGCGAAGTCGACCTCCTTGAAGACGCTGTACACGACGTCGCCCGTCTCGGCATCGACGAGGAAGATGTCGTAGAGACCGAAGCGATCGAGGATGCCGCGGAGCACCGGGTGGTGGCGGGCATGGGCTTGGGTGTAGGCCGAGTCGTCGGCGGCGGCGTCGAGCGTGTCCTTCTCGCCGACCGGATGCTCGTTGCGGCGGATGTACAGGTCCTGGAGCCGCACGCCGGCGTCGCCGAGCAGCCTTGTCAGCCCCTCTAACGCCTGACGGCCGCCACTTTCCTCGCGGTAGCGCGGTGCGAACTCGGCGGCATACCAGGCGTCGAGATCGGCCCGGGTCCGCGCGAGGTCGGCGGCGGTCTCCGCACCCGGCGTTCCGAGATCGCGGAATCCGGCACCGAGATCGCGGAGGGCTTCGAGCGAAGACGGATCTTCCGCGAGCACGGCGATCTGGTCGTGGAGGCCGGTGAAGTAGCGCTCCACCTGCTTGACGGTGATCGAGCGCACGACCTCGAGCTTCTGCCGCGACGACGCGTCGAGCGTGTCGCTCGACAGCCAGTGGGTGGCGATCCCGGTCAGCGCCAGGGGCAGCAGCGACATCGCCAGCAGCGCCACCAGCAGCGGGTTGCCGAGGAAACGCCCGATCCGCCCGACCCACGAACCGGCCGCGCGGGAATCCGCCATCGCGTTCATCGCCCTTTCCTTTCCGCGGCCGAAACCGCGATCGCCGCCACGAGCCGCGCCGTGTCGAGCAGGTGCACCAATCCGAACCGCGCCGGCCAGACTCCCTCGATCGCATCCTGCCCCGGCCGGTCGGCCGTGGTGGCCGGTTCGATCGCGGCCAGCGGGATCTCGACCACGTCGGCGAGACGATCGACGAGCAGGCTGAACGCCTCGTCGTCGACCTCGACGACGACGAACGTCCCGGCCGAGTCAGTGTCCGCCGCGCTGCCGGCCAGCCCGAGGCGGATCCGCATGTCGATCACCGGCACGATCCGGCCGCGGAGGTTGAGCAGCCCGCGCACGGCCGGATGGGCCAGCGGCACCGGGGTCGTCTTCTGGCTGCGGAGGACCTCGTGGATCCGTGCCGCGTCGATCGCGAACCAGCGCCCCGACACCTGGAACGCGCAGACCCGCAGCGTTGGTCCCTCGGCGCCGATGGTGACGGTGGCGGGGGCGATCATCGCGCACCTCCGCGGGACAGCAGGCGCGGCGCCGGCGCCGCCAGCGCCCGGCCGACGTCGACGACCTCGATCGCCCGGCCGTCGATGACGACGGTGCCGAGCAGACCGGCCGCGGCCAGGGACGGATCGAGCGGCTGCGTCGGCTCGACCACCTCGAGGATCCGGCGCACACGCAGGCCGACGTCACCCCGGCCGGGGGCGACGATCACCGCGGTCACGGCACCGCCGACCGGCTCGGCCGAACCCTCGACGACGGCGTCGACGTCGGCCAGCGGCAGCAGCTGCCCCTCGCGGTGGGCGACGAGCCGCCCGGCGGCCTCCTCGAGCCGCTCGCGGGGGAAGGTTTCGAGCCGCTGCACGTCTTCGAGCGGCACAGCCATCCGCCGACCGCGCTGCGTCTCGCAGACGAGGTACCGGGGGCGGGCGGTCGCGGCCGGCGCGACCGGCGCCTCGTCGGCGGGCGGCCGCGACGCGATCCGCGCCACCTGGGCCACGCCGCGCGGGTCGACGATCAACACCACGTCGCCGTCGCCGAGAACGGTCGCGCCGGCGTACACGCCCAGCGCCACCAGGGCCCGCGCGATCGGCTTGACGACGATGTCCTCCGCCAACGCCACGCCGTCGACGACGAGACCGAATTCCTGCGAATCGACGCGGAGCACGATCACCGTGCCCGCCGGCGCCGCGGTGGCGCCGGCGTCGAGACCGAGCAGGCCGCGGAGGAAGACCAGCGGCAGGAGCCGGTCGCGGAGCCGAGTCACCGGCGCGCCGTCGAGCCCCTCGATCACCGCCGCCGAACGCGAGCCCCCCAGCGCGATCAGCTCGCGGACCGCCCCCTGCGGGATCGCGAACCGCTGCCCGGCGGCATGGACGATCAGCGCCGGCATGATCGCCAGCGTGAGCGGGATCCGGACGCGGAACGTCGTGCCGAGGCCGGGGCGGCTGTCGAGCTCGACCGTGCCGCCGATCGCCTCGATGTTGGTGCGGACGACGTCCATGCCGACGCCACGACCGGAGATCGCCGTCACCGTCGCGGCGGTCGAGAACCCCGGCTCGAAGATGAACTGGAACACGCGGTCGTCGGGCAACAGCGCCGCCTGCTCGGCGCTGACCAGCCCCCGGGCGATCGCCTTCTCGCGGACCGCCTCGACGCGGATCCCGCCGCCGTCGTCGGTGATCTCGATCGTCACCTGTCCGCTCTCGTGGAAGGCGCGAAGGGCGAGCGTGCCGGTGGCCGGCTTGCCGCGCTCGATGCGCACGCTCGGCGGCTCGATGCCGTGGTCGACGGCGTTGCGGAGGAGGTGGGTGAGCGGATCGCGGATCGTCTCGATGAGCGACCGGTCGAGCTCGGTGTCGGCGCCCTGGATCGTGAGCTGCACTTCCTTGCCACAGCCGACGGCCAGGTCGCGGACGACGCGCGGAAACTTGTTGAACACCTGGTCGATCGGCTGCATCCGCGTCTTCAGCGCGGCCGTCTGCAGGGCGCCAGTCACGGTGTCGATCCGGTGGGCGACCTTGAGCAGCTCGGCGTCCTCGCTGCCGCGCGTGCTCGACAGGCGCCGGACGGTCGCCTGGAGCTGGTTGCGGGCCAGGACGAGCTCGCCGACGAGGTCGACGAGCGCCCCGAGCAGGCCGACGTCGACGCGGATCGCCGATTCGCTGACCGGCGCCGCCGTCGGCCGCGTGCCGGCGGTGGCTTTGGCAGCTGGCGCGGCCGCCGCAGGGGGAGGCGGTGGGGCCGCCACCGGCGGGGCGGACACGGCCGGCGCGACCTCGGCCACCGGCTCCACGACCGCGCTGGTCGCCGGTACGGCCGCAGGGGCGGGCGTGGCAGCAGGGGCGATCGCGGCAGCGGGCGTGGCTGCCGGGGCGGGTTCCGGCGGTGGCGGCGGCGCCGCACCCGGCGGCGTGAGCCGCGTGACGACGATGTCGCCGCCGCTCCGCGCCCGGGCCGCGGCGGCCTCCTCGGCGAGCGTCGCCAGTGACTGCGAGAGGTCGCGGTAGTCGCCGTCCCCCTCGCCGCCGGTGCGCTCGATCGTGCCGAGGATCACCCGCACGGTGTCGACGAAGCTCAACAGCGCCCCGGTGACGCGCTCGTCGAGGTCGATCGACCCGTCGCGGAGCCGGCCGAGGAGGTGTTCGCCGCTGTGGGCGATCGCCCCGAGCTTGACGAACCCGAGGAACCCGCAGATCCCCTTGATGTTGTGGACGGTGCGGAAGATGCTCGACAGCCGCTGGGCGTCGCGCGGGTTGTCTTCGAGGGCGACGAGGTCGCGGTCGAGCTGGTCGAGGCTCTCCGTCGACTCGATGAGGAACTCCTTGAGCAGTTCGGCGTCAACGCTCATCGGCTCACGGCCCTTCCGCCCCACGCGATCCCCGCACGATCCCCGCTGGTCGAATATAGCCCGCGACCGGCAGCGCCACCCGCCGCCGGAGCCGCCACCGGCACCGGGCGCGGTGCGTGCCGCAGCATGACCGGCGCCACCGCTCCGACCGCACCCCGGCCTCCGCGAGATTCGCGCCCACGCTCGAGTGATGAAGCGCGGCCGACCGGTCGCTACGATGAAGTGAACGCCCTTTTCCCGCCGGAGATCCGCCATGCCCCGCGCCGCGCACCCGAGACTGCCTTCGATCCTGCTGTTGGTCGGTCTGGTGGTGACGGCGCTGGCGACCGCGTCGTCGTCGGCCCAGGAGGGGGGCCCCGACCTGCTGCCCACGCTCGGCTCGATCGAGCGCCTCGACCCGCGCTTCGACGCGCTGGTGCCCAAGGACGCGAAGATCGAGGTCCTCGCCAGCGGCTTCGTCTGGGCCGAGGGACCGGTGTGGGTCAAGGCGGAGGGGCACCTGCTGTTTTCCGACATCCCCAACAACCGCGTCCACAAGTGGAAGCCGGGGCAGGGACTGAGCGTGTTCCTCGAGCCGGCCGGGTTCACCGGGCCGGGCGCCTACGGCAGCGAGCGTGGCAGCAACGGCCTCACGCTCGACCGCCAGGGGTTGCTGATCTCGTGTGAGCACGGCGACCGGCGCGTCAGCCGGCTGACACCCGGTGGCGGCAAGCGCACCGTGGCCGACAACCATGGCGGCAAGCGCTTCAACAGCCCCAACGACTGCGCCGTCCACTCGTCGGGGGCGATCTACTTCACCGATCCCCCCTACGGCCTCCCCGGCGGCTACGACGACCCGCGCCGTGAGCTCGACTTCTGCGGGGTCTACCGCGTCACACCCGACGGCGCCGTGACGCTGTTGTGCGACACGATGACGCGCCCCAACGGGATCGCCTTCTCCCCCGACGAGAAGAAGCTGTACGTCGCCCAGTCCGACCCGGCGGCGCCGATCTGGAAGGTGTTCGCCGTCCAGGCCGACGGCACGCTCGACGCGGGCAAGACGTTCTTCGACGGCACGGCGCTGTTCCAGAAGCGGAAGAAGGGGCTCCCCGACGGCCTCAAGGTCGACACCGCCGGCAACCTGTTTGCCACCGGGCCCGGCGGCGTGCTCGTGATCGCCCCGGACGGGACCCACCTCGGCACGATCCTCACGGGGCAGGCGACGGCCAACTGCGCGTTCGGCGACGACGGCTCGACGCTGTATGTCACCGCCGATTCGCACCTCTGCCGCGTCCGGTTGGCGACGAAGGGGCCGCTGCCGGGACCGTGACCGGGGCGGCAGGAGGGACGAAGCGATGGACATGTTCGCCGAACTCGAACGGCTCACCGCCCTCCACCGCTCGGGGGCGATCACGACCGAGGAATTCGTCGCCGCCAAGGAGCGGCTCCTTCCGCGCGCCTCGCCGCTCGACAGGAGCTTCGCCGACGACCTCGCCGCAGGGCGGAGTGCCGATGCCGAAGGCGATCCCTCCGCGGCGCCCGAGGCACTCACCCGGTTCTGGGCGATCCTCCTCCACCTCTCGCAGTTCGCCGGCTACCTGATCCCGTTGGCCGGGTTCGTCGTCCCGTTCGTGATCTGGCAGGTGAAGAAGGATTCCCTGCCCGACATCGACCGGCACGGCCGCGCCGTGGCCAACTGGATCATCAGCTGGGTGCTCTACGGATTCCTGGCGTTCATCCTCAGCTTCTTCCTGATCGGCATCCCGCTGATGCTGCTCCTCGGACTGGTCGGGATCGCCTGGCCGATCGTCGGCGCGATCAAAGCCGCCGACGGCAAGGTCTGGAAATACCCGATCTCGATCCCGTTTTTCTGACTTCACCGTGGACAAAGCCATCCATGGCCCATTCCGGCCGCGGGACGGCCGGCGCAACCAGTCCACTCGGGTGACCGCGGGAAACGCCAAGGGTTTCCCGGGTCACCTGCCGCCGCCTCCTGCGGCGGACCACCGCTTCCATCGCCAACTCGTCGTCCGTGGACAAAGCCATCCATGGCGTCAGCCGTGGCGCGGCCACTCGAAGAGGCGGACGCGATTCCCGTCGGGGTCGCTGACGACCAGTTCGCGGAACCCCTCGGCGTGCGCGGTCGGAGGAGGGGCGGCGGTGCCCGCCTCCTCGAGCCGGGCCCGCGCGGCGTCGAGATCGTGGACCTCGAACGCCAGGCTCCAGCGGCGGCTGTCGGGGGGGGCGTCGGCCCGCGCCAGCAGCGCCAGCCGCGCGGTGCCGGCGGCGACGAGCGCATAGCCCTCGTCGAGGCCGCGCATCAGGACCCGTAATCCCAGGGCGTGGCGGTACCACGCCACGAGCTCTGCCCAGCGGGCGGTGCGGATCTCGACACAGAACAGCGCCACCGTCTCGGGCTGGAGGGATGTCATCGGAGGCTCCGGCAGCGGGAGGTGGGAGGTCCCTGGCGGCTGGCACGGCGCCGGCTGCCGGGAAGTGTCGCACCGCCGGCGGGGGCGGGAAAGGAGCGCGACCGCCGGCCAGTGGGAAACAGCCGAGAAAACCGCCGCGCCGACTGCCCTTCTCCAAATCGGCACCGATCCCGACAATCGCCGCCGTCCCTCCCCTGCGCGACCCGCCATGCCCCCGCCCCCTTCACCCTTCGGCCACGACTCCGACTCGGGCGGCGTCGCCGCCGCGCTCGAGAAGGCGCGCCGCGACAAGCTCGCCCGGATCGCCGCCCTCGGCCACGACCCGTGGGGCCGCCGCTTCGACGGCGCGACACCGATCGCCACGGTCCGCGCCGCCGGCGAGCCGCTCCGCCGCCCGGCCGGAGAGCCGCCGGCCGACGACGGACCTGCGGTGCGCGTGGCGGGGCGGATCATGCTCCAGCGCAGCGCCGGGAGCCTGGTGTTCCTCGATCTCGCCGACCGCAGCGGCCGGATCCAGGTGATGATCGGCAAGAAGCAGGTCGGCCCCGAGGCCTGGCAGTTGGCCGACTGCCTCGACCTCGGCGACCTCGTCGGCATCGACGGCCGGCTCGGCTGGTCGAAGACCGGCGAGATGACGATCTTCGCCTCGGCCCTGGCGTTTCTCGGCAAGTCGCTGGAGACGCCCCCCGACAAATACCACGGCCTCGTCGATCCCGAGCAGAAGCAGCGCCAGCGGTACCTCGACCTGATCCACGGCGAGGGTGTGCGCGAGCGCTTCATGGCCCGCAGCCGGATCGTCGCCGCCGTCCGCCAGACGCTCACCGAACGCGGCTACCTCGAGGTCGAGGGGCCGACGCTCCAGGAATCGGCCGGCGGCGCCGCGGCCCGGCCGTTCTCCACGCACCACAACGCGCTCGACATGGCGCTCGTGCTACGGATCGCGCTGGAGCTGCACCTCAAGCGGCTCCTCGTCGGCGGGCTGGAGCGGGTCTTCGAACTCGGCCGCGTCTACCGCAACGAAGGGGTCAGCCCGCGCCACAACCCCGAGTTCACGATGCTCGAGGCCTACGAGGCCTACGGCGACTACACGACGATGATGGACCTCACCGAGGCGATCGTCGCCGCCGCGGCGGCCGCCGCCGGCACGCCGCCGGTGGTCCGGTGGATGGGGCGCGACGTCGATCTCGCCCGGCCGTTCCGCCGGGTGCGCTACGACGACCTCCTCGCCGAGGTGGTCGGCTGCGATCCGGCCGACCCCGGGGCGCTGGCTGCCGCCGCCGCCGCGCGCGGCATCGAGACCACCGGCCGCCACCCCGACGTCATCAAGAGCGACCTGTTCGAGGCCACCTGCGAGCAGTCGCTCGTGGCGCCGACGTTCGTGATCGACTACCCGGCGGCGATCTGCCCGCTCACCAAGCGGAAAGCGGGCCGGCCGGAGATCGCCGAGCGCTTCGAGCTGTACGTCGCGGGGATGGAGCTGGCCAACGCCTACACCGAGCTCAACGACCCCGACCTCCAGGAGGAGCTGTTCCGCACGCAGCTCGCCGGCCTGCCGGCCGAGGAGTCGATGGCGCGGATGGACCACGATTTCCTCCGCGCCCTGCGCCACGGCATGCCTCCGGCCGGGGGCCTCGGCATCGGCATCGACCGGCTGGTGATGCTGCTGACGGAGTCGTCGTCGATCCGCGACGTGATCCTGTTCCCGCTGCTGCGCCCCGTCGGCGACTGACCGCTCCGCCACGAGGCCTCCGATGTACGTCCTGTTCCTCTGCTGCCGCTACCTCCGCACGCGATTCATCGCGCTGGCCAGCGTCGTCAGCGTGACCCTCGGCGTGGCGACGATGATCGTCGTCAACGCGGTGATGGCGGGGTTCGCCCACGAGATGCAGACGCGGATCCACGGGATCCTCTCCGACCTCGTCTTCGAGAGCCATTCGCTCTCCGGGTTCCAGGATCCACAGTGGCACATGGAAGAGCTGCGCCGGGCCGCCGGCGACGAGATCGCCGGGATGACGCCGACGGTGGCGGTGCCGGCGATGCTCAACTTCCAGGTCCGCGGCCAGTGGGTCACGCGCCAGGTGATGCTGATCGGGATCGACGAGCAGACCCATGCCGCGGTCAGCGACTTCTCCCGCTACCTCCAGCACCCCGACAACCGCCGGCAGCTGTCGTTCGCGCTCCGCGACGGCGGCTACGACACCGTCGACCATCAGGCCGAGGGCGGCTCCGGGCGGCCGGCGCTCGAGGGGGCGGGCTGGCCCCACCGGCGGATGCGCGTCGCCCGGGAGCGGGCCTGGCGCGAGCGGCAGTCGGCCACGGGGATCAGCGCCGCGCCGGCGGGCGACGGGGCGGTGCGCTCGATCGACCGCCAGGTCGACGCGGTCCTCGCCGCCACCGGTGGCGAGGTGGTGCAGGCCACGGTCACGGCGCCGGTGCCGGAGGCGAGCGCGGCACCCGTCGATCCGTTCCGCGCCGCGGCACCGGACGAGGGGCACATCTTCGATCCGGCCACCGAGCAGTCGATCGGCGTCGTGCCCGGGATCGGCCTGGCGAGCTTCCGCGATTCCACCGGCACTGACCGGTTCCTGATCCTCCCCGGCGACGACGTGAAGATCACCTTCCCGACCGCGGGCACGCCCCCCAAGGCGGTCACCGACACGTTCACGGTGGTCGACTTCTACGAAAGCAAGATGAGCGAGTACGACGCGAACTTCGTGTTCGTGCCGATCGCCGACCTCGAGCGGCTCCGCGGGATGGTCGACCCGCAAACCGGGATCCCGAGCGTCAACTCGATCCAGATCCGCCTCGCCCCCGGGGCCGATCTCGACAGCGTCCGCGACCGGCTCCGCCGCGCCTTTCCGGCCGACGTCTATTCGATCTCGACCTGGAAAGACAAGCAGGGGCCGCTTCTCGCGGCGGTCGACATGGAAATGGCGGTCCTCAACATCCTCCTGTTCATGATCGTGGCCGTGGCCGGATTCGGGATCCTGGCGATCTTCTTCATGATCGTCGTCGAGAAGACGCGCGACATCGGGATCCTCAAGAGCCTCGGCGCCGGCGCGGGGGGCGTGGCGGCCGTGTTCCTCGGCTACGGCCTGTTCCTCGGCCTCGTCGGCGCCGGTGCCGGGCTGGCGCTCGGCCTGGCGATCACCTGGAACATCAACCGCGTCCGCGAGGCGGTCGAGTGGATCACCGGGCAGCGCGTCTTCGACCCCTCGATCTACTACTTCTTCCGCATCCCGACGATCGTCGATCCGTGGACGGTGGCCTGGATCATCGCCGGTGCGGTGGGGATCGCCGTCGCCGCCAGCGTCCTCCCGGCGCTCCGCGCCGCACGGCTCCATCCGGTGGAGGCGCTGCGCCATGATTGATGCCGCGCCTGCCGCGATCGCCGTCGAGGGCCTCGTCAAGCGCTACCGCTCCGGCGGCGGCACGCTCGACGTGCTCCGCGGGATCGACCTGGCAGTCGCCCCGGGCGAGTTCGTGGCGATCGTCGGGTCGAGCGGCTCCGGGAAAAGCACGCTGTTGCACCTGATGGGGCTGCTCGACGCTCCCGACGGCGGCGCGGTGCTCCTCGACGGCGTCCGTGCCGACGACCAGCCTGCCGGGCGCCGCGACCGCCTCCGCAACACGGCGATCGGGATGGTGTTCCAGTCGTATCACCTCCTCCCCGAGCTCGACGCGGTGGAAAACGTGCTGTCGCCGCTGCTGGTGCGCCACGGGCCCCTCGCCTGGCTCTCCCGTCGGCAGGCCGCCCGGCGCGACGCCGAGGAACTGCTCGGACGGTTCGGCCTGTCCGGGCGGCTCCACCACAAGCCCCGGCAGCTGTCGGGGGGCGAGATGCAGCGCGTGGCGATCGCCCGGGCACTGGTCACGCGGCCGGGCGTGCTCCTCGCCGACGAGCCGACCGGCAACCTCGACGCCGACAGCGGCGCGGGGATCCTCGACGCGCTGGTCGAGTTGAACCGCGCCGACGGCCTTTCTATAGTCTTGGTCACGCACGATCCCGCGATCGCCGCGCGGGCCGATCGCGTCGTCCGGCTGGCGGCCGGCAGGGTCGAGGACGCCTGATCCGCCGGGTGGACCATGTCCCGACTCGTGTTCATGAACGACCGGCTCGTGCCCGAGGCCGAGGCCCGGGTGAGCGTCTTCGACCACGGCCTGCTGTACGGCGACGGCGTGTTCGAGGGCTTGCGGGCCTACTCCGGCCGCGTGTTCCGCCTCGCCGAGCACCTCGACCGGCTGTGGGCCAGCGCCCGGGCGATCTGCCTCGAGATCCCCGTCGCCCGCGACGTGCTTGGCCGCGCCATCGACGAGACGCTCGCCGCCAACGGCCTGCCGGACGGCTACGTGCGCGTCGTCGTGACGCGCGGGGCCGGGAGCCTCGGCCTCGATCCGGCGCGGACCAGCGCCCCGCAGGTGATCGTGATCGCCGACCGGCTCGCCCTCTATCCCGCGGAGCAGGTCGAGCGCGGTCTGCGGCTGGTGACGGCCGCCACGCAGCGCTCCCACCCGGCGGCGCTATCGCCGCGGATCAAGTCGCTCAACTACCTCAACAACATCATGGCCAAGCTCGAGGGGAAGCAGGCCGGCTGCGTCGAGGCCCTGATGCTCAACCACAAGGGTGAAGTCGCCGAGTGCACGGCCGACAACGTGTTCGTGGTCCGCGGCAGCCGCCTTCTCACCCCCCCTCCCGACGCCGGGATCCTCGAGGGGATCACCCGCGGGGCGGTGATGGAACTGGCCGTCGCCGCCGGCATCGACTGCCGCGAGGCGACGCTCACCCGTCACGACCTCTACACCGCCGACGAGATGTTCATCACCGGGACGGCCGCCGAGGTCGTCCCGGTCGTCGAGCTCGACGGCCGCGCGATCGGCGACGGCGTCCCCGGGCCGGTCACCCGGCGCCTCGCCGCGGCGTTCCACCAACTCGTCCGGGCCGGCGGCTGACGCGCCGCCCCGGGGTCACCGGGACGGCTGCGACCCCTCCGCGCCTGCCGGGCACGCCCGCGACGGCGCCTCGGCACCGGGGTGTCCGCCCATGCCATGGGACAGCACCGGGGCGAGGAACTCGACGTCGCCGAGGTCGTCGTGACGCGGGGCGTAGCCCGGATGCCGTGAGCGCTCCAGTTCGCGTTCGTATTCCTCGACGACCACCCGCTCGACGGTCATCCGGCTGGCGATCGAGATCGGATGGGCGATGTCGGCATAGAGGCGACGGCGTCCCTCGGCATCGCTCGGCGGGGGCATCTCCGGTTGCCTGCCCCCGCACTGGTTGCAGTACCGTGCGCCGAGGGAGTTTTTCTGACTGCACTTCGGACAGTGGCCGGTGAGCTTGCGGCTCGGCATCGCCACGAACGGCCCTTGGGGGCCCATGATCAGCTTGAGATCACGGACGACGAATTCATGGTCGATCGTGATCGCTCCGAATGCCAGCAGGCGGTCGGCCGCCCGCGGGACGAGTTTGATGCGCACCTCGGTGATCCTCACGATGCCCTCCTTTGGTGTCCATTCCCTGCCGGCCAGCCGACGCTGCGACCGCCCTCAGGCGGCGCGACTCGACGAGCCGATCACCTCGCCTCCCGTCCGCACCACCCACACGCCAGGCCACCCCCGCGCTTCCAGCCGCGCGGCGATCCGCCGGGCCTCGAACTGGCCTCTCGTCAGCGCGAAGCATGCGCTCCCGCTGCCGGTGAGCAGCGGCCGCACCGCACCGGCGGCGCGGAGCGCCGCCAGCAACCGGCCGACGTCGGGCGAAAGCCGCATCGCTGCCGGCTCGAGGTCGTTGCCCAGACCGGCGACGGCGCTGCGCCAGCGCCCCTCCGCCAGCGCCGTGGCGACCGCCGCAGCGCTGCCACGCCGCGCACCGTCGGGGCGGCACTCCCGGTAGACGGCCGGCGTCGACAGCCCCGACTCCGGGCGGGCGATCACCGCCCAGCCCGCGCCGATCGGCAGGGACGGTCCGACGCGTTCACCGCGGCCCGAGACGATCGCCGCCCCGCCCGCGAAAAACCACGGGATATCGCTGCCGATCCGCGCCCCCACGGCAGCGAGACGCTCGGCGGGCCACGTCAGCCCCCAGGCAACACACGCCGCACGGAGCAGCGCCGCGGCATCGCTCGATCCGCCCCCGAGCCCCGAACCGGCCGGTATTTCCTTGCAAAGGACGATGTCGAGCCCGCGCCGTTCGCCGGATTCCGCCGCGAGCAGCCGGGCGGCGCGGAGGACGAGATTCGTGTCGTCGGCGGGAACGTCGCCCGCCGGCACCTTTCCCCGCGAAAGCCGCCCCGCCGTGGAAATCTCGAGCGTGAACCGACCGGCATCGTTGCTCCGCACGGCGACGGTGTCGGCCAGCGACACCGGGACCATCAGCGATTCGATGTCGTGGTAGCCGTCGCTCCGCCCGGCAATGACCGCAAGCGTGAGATTCAGCTTGCCGGGGGCGCGCTCGACGACCGTGCCGATCTCTCGACGGTCGCCACGCCGATGCAAGCCTTCAGGAATGACCATGGACTGGTTCTTCACTGGTTTTGCACGTCGATGACCAGCCCTGCCCCGCCTCAAAAAACTACGTATCGCTCGCCGGCTGCCAATCCCCCCCCCTCATGGATTCATCACAGAGTCCTCACGAAACCCTCGCGGACCGAGGGGGAGGATCCTTGGACCAAGCCCCTGGAACCACCCCTCCACGACGATCGAGCGTGGACGGGGGGCATTCACCTCGACGCCGCAACGCCTCGACGGCGACCGCGGCGGAGTGCCTCGGCGTGCCCCACGAATGGGCAGAGTCCAGATCCGGCCGATCACCGCCAGCCGGAGACGAAAGCAACCGTCCCGAGCGCGAGGATCAAGCCGATCGCCACCAGCGACGCCAGCAGGATGGCGATGCTGCGACCGGCCCAGAGATCCTCGGCGATCATCTCGGCGCGGGCCGGTTTCTCGAATTCGCGGTTCCAGACCGGAAACGCCTGCTCGTCGTAGACCCAGCGGGTCCGTTCCTCGTATTTCCGCTCGTTCATCGCTGCGGGCTCGCGTGAGGTCCCAGGAGAGGGGAAACTGACAATTTGACGACCGCGGCGGGGCACCGATCCGCCGCCCGACCCACGGGGGCGCCAGGACGGTCGCCCCTGCACGGCACGGGTGCGTCGGGATCGCCCCCGAAAAACTACCGCGGATCCAACGCCGTTACCAGACCGTCACCTCGCCGCGCGCCATGCACCACATCCTCGAACCGGGCCCGCACCTCGCCGACTGGCTGGCAAGCCGCGGCCAGCCCGCGTGGCGCGAACGGGCCATCCGCCGCTGGCTCCACGGCGGCCGGGCGGAATCGTTTGCGGCGATGAGTGATCTCCCGGCCGGCCTCCGCGACGAGCTCGCCGGCACGTTCTCGATCTGGTCGACGACCGTCGCGCGGCACCTCCGCACCGCCGACGGCACCGAGAAACTGCTCCTCCAGCTCGCCGACGGCCAGCGGATCGAGTGCGTCCTCCTCCGCGACGGCGCCCGGCGGACGGTGTGCATCAGCACGCAGGTGGGCTGCGCGATGGGGTGCGTGTTCTGCGCCAGCGGCCTGGATGGCGTGATCCGCAACCTGACCACCGGCGAGATCCTCGAGCAGGTCCTGCGCCTCGCGCGGCTCCTGCCGGCTCTCGAGCGCCTCAGCCACGTCGTCGTGATGGGGATGGGGGAGCCGCTGGCGAACCTCGACCGGCTCCTCCCCGCCCTGGCCGCCATCGAGGACCGCGACGGCCCCGGCATCTCGGCGCGGCGGATCACGATCTCCACCGTCGGGCTGCCGAAGGGGATCGACCGGCTCACCGCCGCGGCGCCCGGCTACCATCTCGCCGTCTCGCTCCACGCCGCCGACGACGCCCTCCGCACGCGCCTCGTCCCGGTCAACGCCTCGATCGGTCTGGCGGAGGTGATGGCGGCCGCCGACCGCTACTGGGAAGCATCGGGACGGAGGCTGACCTACGAATACGTCCTGCTCGGCGGGATCAACGACTCGCCGCGCCAGGCGCGCGACCTCGTCCGGCTGCTCGCCGGGCGGGCGGCGCTGGTCAACGTCATCCCGTACAACGCCGTCGCCGGACTCCCTTGGAAAGAACCCTCGGCGCAGGCGCGCGACGGCTTCCTGACGGTGCTCCGCGACGCCGGCGTGAACGTCCAGGTGCGGCGGCGCAAAGGGGCGCGGATCGACGCCGCCTGCGGGCAGCTGCGCCGTGCGGCGGCGCTCGAGGGATGTTCCCCGGACGCGGCTGCGGATCAGACGAGCCAGCCGATCAGGATCACGACCGCGAGCACGGCGCCGAGGATGCCGCCGAGCCAACCGATCCAGTGACCCGTCGCACGGAGGATCATCGTCGGATCCTCGTGGTGCGTGGCGGCGAAGACGGTCCCGGCGACCACCAGCAGCGGCAGTCCGAACAACAGCCCCGGCACGCTCCCCAACCAGCCCACCGCCAAGGGCAGGCAGACCGGCGATTGCAGCGCCGCGGACGCGGCGACCAGCGCCGTGAAGCTGTTCATGTGCCGCGCTCCCGCGCCGGGCGGCGGCCGTCGCCGCCGCTCTCCCGACCACCGCCCGGCCCGCGACCGGGACCGGGCTCGGGGCCGCCATCACCCGATGGCGTTCCCTTCCCCGGGCTTCCGGTGGCCACCATCGGACCGGCCCAGGCGTCGTACACCACGAGCAGATTGAGCATCCCGGCGAGCATCGTCCACAGCGTGCCGATGTCGAACCAGCGCCCCAGGCGCCGGTGCCACAGCGACACCTGGTCGAAGCGGCTCTCCTTCCCCGGGGGACGATCGACGAAGTCGTCGGGTTCGATGTCGGGATCGGCCTGCACGAGCCGGTCGGCATAGCGGCGCGACACGACCTGCCTGGGGACCAGCGGCGGCGCGAGGAAGCTACCGGGAAGCAGCGGCTCGCGGGCGGTGCCATGGAGGCTCGACGTCTGGACCAGCGCCGGCAGGGCGACGATCCCGATGCCGGCCTGGCAGAGGAAGCTCCAGCGGTCGATCCGCGCCACGAGCGGCCGCCCCGGAGCCAACGCCCGCGGGGTCCACGAGGCATACACCGACCGGCCACCGCCGAGCCACATCCCGACCACGAGCGTGAACAGGATCATGCCCATCAACAGGCCACCTTTGAAGCGGCGCCCCTGGTAGAGCTGCCCGAGACCGGGGACGAGCCAGGAGAGGAGCGCCGCCAGCGCCGGGTTCTTGAGGTCGATCGCGCTGCCGTCGTCGGGGGAGACGGCGACGATCCGCCCGCGCCGCCGGGCGTCGGGCGACCTGTCTTTGGCGGCCGGGGAAACGGGCATCGGAACCTCCGGATGAGTGGTCGATCGTACCAGGGTTTTTCCCGCGACGGGCGCCGGGAATCGGCGTTTCCCCATCAGCTCCAGAGGCGGCGGACCGGGCGGACCGTGGCCGGCGTGGTGGCCGTCTCGACGGTCGCCTGCGGCGCCGGGGCGTGGGCGGGAAGCAACTCGCACCACGCGCGCTCGACGAGCTCGGGATCGACCGTCGCCACGTTGGCTCCGGCCGCGGCAGCCAGCGCCAGTCGCGCCAACTGCACCACGCGGCGGGGGACACCGCCGGTGAACCGGGCGAGGGCCCCGGCCGCCACCGGCGAGAACAGCGGCTCGCGCGCGCCGATCCGGGCCCCTTCCCAGTCGAGGAACGCGGCGACCTCGGCTTCCGTCCACGGCGGCAGATCGATCCGCAGCGTGATCTGCGACCGGAGCTGCGCCGGGAGCGCGGCGAGGGCCTCGGGCAGCGCCGTCGCCACGACCAGCACGCGTGCGAAGCGCGGCTCGGCGCCCCCCGTCAGCCGGCCGATGCCGGCCAGCACGTCGGCGGGACCGCGGTCGACATCGTCGAACAGCAGCGCCGTGGTCCGCTCCATGAGCGTGTTCTCTCGGAGGCGCGCCTCGAGCCGGCTCCACTCGCTCCCAGGGTCGGCGCGGCTGGCCGGGTCGAGCGGCAGCCGCTCGAGGAGCAGCCCGATCCATTCACCGGCGCCCAGGCCGGCCAGCGACAGCACCGCGACCTCGGCGCCGGCCCCCGCCAGCCTCCGCGCCGCCGCGGCGAGGAAGTGGCTCTTCCCGCCGCCGGTTGCCGCGGTCACGACGCCGAGCCGCTGCCGCTGCCCATGGAGCCATTCGAGCCGGGCCAGCGCTTCTTCCTGCGGCTGCGCGACGTGGAACGTCGCCGGCGACAGCGTGCCGTCGAACGGAGCGGGACCCGGCGGAGGATCGCGAGACGGCATCGGAACGAGTGGCGGGGAGCGAAGTCGCCGCGAATGTAGCGACGGCCGAGGGGCAGGTCAGGGGCAATCGCTGGCGCGGAGGGCCCCGGGAGTGGACAATGGCCTCGTCCGCTGGCGGCCGCGGTCGTTTCCCTGCCCTCCGAAACGTGTCCTTTCCCGCCATCGCCTCGAGCCCGGGGTCCATCCGATGAGCGAACGCTTCTTCCTCCCCGAGCCTCCGCGCGACGGCCGGGCGCTGCTCGAGGGGGACGAGGCCCGCCATCTGGCGCGGGTGATGCGGGCGCGCGTCGGGGATCGCGTCGAGCTGTTCGACGGCCGGGGCACGCGCTGGCCGGCGGAAGTCGCGGCGATCGGCCGCGACCGCGTCGAGCTGTCCACGGGCGCGCCGGTGGTGACGCCAGTCCCAGGCAGTCCGTCGCTGACCGTCGCCGTGGCGCTTCCCAAGGGAGAGCGCCAGCAGTGGCTCGCCGAAAAACTCACCGAATTGGGGGCCGCTTCCCTGCTGCCGCTGCTGACGACGCGCGGCGTCGCCGAGCCCGGCCCCGCGGCCCGCACGCGGCTCGAGCGCGCGGTGCTCGAAGCCTGCAAGCAGTGCCGGCGCGATCACCTGATGACGATCCTCCCCCCGGCGACGATGGACGAAGCGGTTCGCGGCCCGCACGCGGGGACGTCGCTCCTCCTTGCCGACGCCGGCGGCGCGGCGCCGGCGCCCGATCCCGGTGCGGCAGCGGTGCTGGTGCTCGTCGGGCCGGAGGGGGGCTTCACGCCGGAGGAGATCGCCGTCGCCCTGGCCGCTGGCGCGAGGCGTGTGTCATTTTCGCGGCACGTTCTCCGCGTCGAGACCGCGGCGCTCGCCGCCGCCGCACGATTCGCGTGATGGCCGCGCCGTCGGGCCGAGGCTGGCCGGGCATGGGCCGATGGCAGTGGGGAGAACTCCTACCCTGCCCCGCAACGGTGGGGACACCCTTGAACCCCCGAGAAAACCGTTCCATAGCATGACGTTTTCATGTTGACACCGGCGCCGCAACCGATAATTTTGCAGGTTGCCAAGGGCCTTGGGGAGCGGGGGAATTCGTCGATCGCCGTGGGTGATCGTCTCGACTGCGCTCGCTGCCTGACCCCGGCCATTTTTATCCTGATTCCCCCATTTTTCGGCCCCATCCATCGTCTCGTCATCGTTTCCCAGTCTGGAGTGCCGTCCGATGCCACATGCTCACCGCCGCGGTCCGAGCGGCTTCACGCTCGTCGAGTTGCTCGTCGTCATCGCCATCATCGGGACGCTCGTCGGGCTGCTGCTGCCCGCCGTGCAGGCTGCCCGTGAGGCGGCCAACCGCTCGCGTTGCACCAACAACCTCAAGCAACTCGGCCTGGCCAACCAGACCTACCATGATTCGCGGAAGCACTTCGTCGCCCTCCGCGGGCAGGACATGAAGATCACCAGCCCGCGGATCGCCCCGCAGTACGTCTACATCCTCGAATGGTGGAGCGGGAATCTCCCGCTGCTGCCGTTCTACGAGCAGGGCACCTACTACGACACGATCGTCAACTGGCTGACGAGCACGGGGGTTTTGTCATTCCCAGCGGCAGGGAATCCACCTGACAATTTTCAGCCGTGGCGAGGCTCTGCAAGTGTGCCTGGGCCTGCTGGAGCATTCTCCAACATCATGATGGCCCAGGTGCCCACGCTCCGCTGCCCGTCTGACGGACGGACGACGGCGTTCCACGGGGACGGCAACCGTGGCACGACCAATTACGTGTTCTCGATGGGCGACGTCTGCCAAAACGTCTCCGAGACGACGATCACCCGCGGCATCTTCGGCCGCGGCCTGATCGGTGGCGTCAATCCCGGCGCCCCGACCGAGCCCAACTTCACGGCGATGAAAGACATCACCGACGGCACGAGCAAGACGCTCCTGATGTCGGAGCGGATCCGCGGCCGTGACAACAGCTTCCTGGTCCGCGAGACGCAGGCTGGCAACGTCGCCGGGTTCGAGACCAGCCCGATCGTCTGTTCGGCCCAGGTCTCCGGTCAGTCATACACATCGGCCGTCGTCGTGCCCCGTGCCGGCCGCGACTGGATGTTTGCCCGCCCGGCGTTCAACGGATTCAACACGATCAGCCCGCCGAATGGCCCGGGGTGCAACAGCGGCACTACGCACGACTTTCCCCACCAGCTCATCCCGCCGACGAGCTACCATCCGGGCGGTGTCAACGCCGTGATGGCCGACGCGTCGGTGCGGTTCATCAGCGACAACATCGACACCGGAAACCTGGCACTTCCCAACATCGCCCAGGGCCCGAGCGCCTACGGCGTGTGGGGGGCGATGGGCACCAAGGCGGGTGGCGAAGTGGTGAGCAACGAATGAGCCGCTCCATGCTTTCGGGAATTCGTCGGCGACGGGAAACGGTCGACGGGCTCGGATCGTCACGTGTCGGCTCACTTGTTTGCGTGCTCGCGGTCGTCGCGCTGGTGGCGACGGCGGGCTGCGCCAAGCCGGTCGATACGCGCCCCAAGCGGGTGCCGTTTTCGGGGAAGGTGACGCTCGACGGAGCGCCCGTCGAAGGGGCGACGGTCGTGCTCGCCCCCGAGGGGGGCTCCGGGAACGCCGCTTCGGGGATGACCAACGCCGAGGGCGTGGTGAATTTCACCACGTTCGAATCGCGCGACGGGGCGGTGCCGGGCAAGTATCTGGTGACCGTCGCCAAGACGGCGTTTCCCGATGGACGGGCCCTCACCGCCGACGATCCTTCCTATGATCCCTCGACGGCGGTGACTGCTGTCGTGAAGGGTGCCAAGGAGTTGCTCCCGGCCAAGTACAAGGCAGCCAAGACGTCCGGCCTCACCGTCGAGGTCAAGGATGGCGAGAACGCCCCCGCGGTCTTCGACCTGAAGAATTGACGCTCTGTCGGCTGACTCTTCGTTCGTTTCGCTTGTCTGGCATGCCTGGGTTTGTTTCGTACCTCTTCTGTCCACCTGTTCTTCGTCCACTCATCCACAGGGCACCCCGCTCGATGCTTTCGTTCGCCGGCAGCACTGCGTCGCGTTTTCTGGCCGTTGGCGGGGCCCTCGCCCTGCTCGTCGCAGTCCCGGCCTGCTCGTCGGGCCCCAAGCGTCCGTCTACCATCAAGGTGTCGGGGAAGGTGACGATGAACGGAACCCCCGTGCCCGGCGCAACCGTCAGCTTCCAGCCCGTGGCTGCCGGGGGGCGAGCCGCTGTCGGTATCACCGATGACGCCGGGAAATACGTCCTGACTTCGTTCGAGGCGGGAGACGGCGCGGTGGCAGGAGACTACGGCGTCGCGATCGTCAAGAATGAAACGGCAGCGGCGACTGGTTCATCCGCGAACGCGAACTCCGATGACTACGTTCCCCCGGAAGGTCTCAAGGAGCCGCCGCCTGCCAAGAGCCTGATTCCCCCCCGTTTCAACAATCCGCGCGAGTCGGGACTTCGGGCGACCGTCGGGGGTGGCTCGACGACGTTCGATTTCGAGCTTGCGAAATGAGTCGATTGAATTGGTTCATTCCGTGTTCGGTGCCCGCCTGCCGGTTTCCACTCGAGATGTTTGTTTCGGTCCCTTCATCCATCCGTCCCATTCGTCCGTGACTTCCTTCCGAGGACCCGTTGCCATGAACAAGCCCCATCCCAGCCGGCGTGGCTTCACGCTCGTCGAGCTGCTGGTCGTGATCGCGATCATCGGTACGCTCGTCGGCCTGCTCTTGCCCGCGGTCCAAGCCGCGCGTGCCGCCGCGCAGCGCAGCGCCTGCACCAACAAGATCAAGCAACTGGCGTTGGCCAGCCTGAATTACGAGAACACCAACAAGTCGCTGCCGGCGTCGGCCGGCGGCACCTGTTGCTGGGCGAATGGCGGCCCCTCGTCGGCGAACAACGCGGCGCGGCGAAGTGCATTCGTCGAGCTGCTGCCGTTCATCGAGGAAGTCAACATGTACAACCAGATCCAGGCCGGCGGCGGCGGAATCGCCGCCGGTGGACCGTACGCGTGGATCAGTTGGTCGGTGTGGAACACCGCTCCGCGGGCCCTGAGCTGCCCGGTCGACACCGAGAACGACTCGCGGATCTCCTCCAACTCGTACGCGCTTTCCGTGGGTGATCAGGTCAGCAACCTTCGCACGCAAGACAACTTCGGCCGCGGAGCGTTTACCCGGACGGCGTACCGCGGGACGACGCCGATCACGCCGCGTGGAACGACGATCGCCGATATCGTCGATGGCACGAGCAAGACGATCCTGATGAGCGAGCGGATCCGTGGAAACGGCACCAGCTTCCGCACGACGGACACCGTGCCGATCCGGGTCGGCGTCGCGCATCTGGGATCCGTCCGTTTGACCCCCAACGCCTGCCTCACGCTCGCGGCCGGTCAGTTCTATGTGGCCGGTACCAACATCAAGCAGTACTGGGGCGACAAGTGGACCGACGGCCAGGTCGGCCGGGTCGGCTTCAACACCGTCCTGCCGCCCAACTCCCCGTCGTGCGGTGCCGGTCAGGGCACGGGCGGTGCGCCGATCAATAATGCCGACGACGACCACGCAGTCCAGCCGCCGTCGAGCTACCATCCGGGTGGTGTGAGCGTGGCGTTCTGCGACGCCTCGGTGCGATTCATCGCCGACAACATCGACACCGGCAACACCGGGACGGTCGTCGCCTACAAAGACAAGACGCCCAGCCCGTTCGGCGTGTGGGGGGCGCTGGGCTCGAAGGCCGGCGCCGAGAACACCGCCAACGAGTGAGCCGGCGGCGACTCGTCCTGTGAACTCAACCGGGGCCCGCGGCCGACCGCGGGCCCCGGTTTTTTTGCGCGGCGGCGGCCCAAAAGGGCCTGGGCAGGAATGCCCGCGCCATCCCACCGCTCACACCGCCGCGATCGCCTGCATGGCCGCGGCGATCTCGGAATCGGTGCCGATCGTGTCGACCGGCTCGATGCCGATCCAGCCGCGATAGCCGTGGTCGTCGAGGGCCGCGAGGATCGTCGGCAGATCGACCTGGCCTGTCCCGAGGACCACGCTCCGCCCGCGGCCGGCGATCGGCCCCGAGATCGCGTCGGTGGCATGGACGTGGAGGATCCGGTCGCCGAGCACGGCGACGGTAGCGGCGGGATCGTGGCGGTTGACCACCAGGGCCCCGGTCACGAGCTGGCAGCCGATCGCCCCCTCGGGGAGCTCGTCGAGCAGGGTGGCGATCTCGGCGGGCGCCGCCCGACCGACCTCGGCGGCGAATAGCGCCCCGCAGCGGCTCCCCCACGCGCCCAGATCGCCGAGCACCTCCAGCAACAGCGCCCGGCGCGGGTCACGGGTGCCGTCGGCACCGGGCGGCGGAATGTCGCCGACGTGGTTGTAGACCAGCCCGGCACCCAGATCGTGGGCCAGCGTCATTGCCTCCTTCGTGGCAGCGATCCGCCCCTCGAGCCGGTCGGGGTCGGCGTAGCCGCCGCGCGTCGGGAAGGCGACCGCCGCGACGGCGAGTCCCTCGTCGGCGATCCACTTCCGCACCTGGCGCCGGCCGGTCTTCGACAGGCTGTCGGCCCCGGGGGTGTTGCGGGCGTCGATCTCGACGCCGTCGAGCCCGAGGGTCCGCGCCCGCCGCAGGGCCGAGCGCAGCGAACCGGAGAGGTGGACGGTCGCAGTGCACAGGCGGAACGGGCTCACGGAGCATTCCCCGGGGAACGAAGGCCGCCGAATTGTATGCTCTCCGGCATGCCCGCGCTGGCCACCGTCGTCGAGGCCCTGGAAGCGATCGCGCCGCTGCGGCTCGCCGCGCCGTGGGATGCCGTCGGCCTGCTCGTGGCGACGCGGCGCCCGGCGATCGGTCGGATCCTCACCTGCCTGTCGGTGACATCGGCCGTCGTCCATGAGGCGGTGGCCGAGCGCGTCGACCTGGTCGTCTCCCACCATCCGCTCCCGTTCAAGCCGGTGGCGCGGCTGGTCGACGACAGTCTGCCCGGCAGCCTGCTCCTCGATCTGGCGACCGCGGGGATCGGCGTGTGGAGCTCGCACACCGCCTGGGATTCGGCCGCCGGAGGCATCAACGACCAGCTCGCCGCGCTCCTCGGACTGGCCGATGTCAGGCCGCTGGTGGCCGACGCCGTCGATCCCACCGTCGGCACGGGGCGCGGCGGCCTGCCCGACGACTCCCCGGCGTTGACGACCGTGGCCGATGTCGCCGCACGCCTGTGCCGCGCCCTGGGCGTCTGTGGCGCGCACGTGGTCGGCGACCCCCGCCGGCCGGCCGGGCGGGTGGGGATCGTGTGCGGCAGCGGCGGGGAGTGTCTTCCGCTGGCCAGCGCCGCCGGCTGCCGGACGCTCGTGACCGGCGAGCTGCGCCTCCACGACGCCCTCGCGGCCGACCATGCCGACGTGGCCGTGGTCGCCGTCGGCCACCAGGCGAGCGAGCAATTCGGGATGCGGTCCCTCGGCCGCCGTCTCGAGGCAGCGGTGCCCGGCATCGAGTGCCGAGAGAGCCGATTCGACCGCGATCCGCTCCCGTGGCTGCCGCTGCAGGGCTGATTTCGTTGCCCGGCCGGAATGCGGCGCTACGCTTGGGGGATCGGGCCCGGGGGTGCGGCAAAACTCCTCCCGACGCCAGGGCGCCCCTCCGATCCCCCCCACGGCGGACCTGCCATGCCCCGGTTCCTCACGGCCCTGCCGGTGTTCAACGAGGCGGCGCATGTCGACGGCGTCCTCGACGAGGTCCTCCGCCACACCGCCGACGTGTGCGTCGTCGACGACGGCTCGACGGACGGGACGGCCCGGATCCTCGCCGACCGGATCGAGGCCCGCGGCGACGTCCGCGTCGTCCATCATCCGCGGAACCTGGGCTACGGGGCGGCGTTGGCGACCGCCTTCCGCGAGGCGCTGGCCGGCGGGTGGGACGGGCTGGTGACGATCGACTGCGACGGCCAGCACCAGCCGCGGTTGATCCCCGAGTTTCTCGCGCTGGCAAGCGATCCCGTCCGCGGCGCCGATATCGTCAGCGGCAGCCGTTACCTGCGGCGTTTCCCCGGCGACAGCCAGCCCCCCGAGGCCCGGCGGCGGATCAACGCCACGATCACCGCTGAGATCAATGCCCGGCTCGGCCTGTCGATCACCGACGCCTTCTGCGGCTTCAAGGCCTACTCGCGGCGGGCACTGGCGGCCCTGGCGATCACCGAGACGGGCTACGCGATGCCGCTCGAGGTCTGGGTCCAGGCGGCGGCCGCGGGCCTGTCGATCGTCGAACTCCCCGTCCCGCTGCTGTACCTCGACCTCTCGAGGAGCTTCGGCGGCGCCCTCGACGACGCCGAGACGCGCCTCGCCCATTACCGCGCCGTCCTCGACCGCGCCGAGGCGGCCGTCGGCTGGCGCCTTCCTGCAGCGCCGCCGCTCCCCGCGGCCAATCGCGCTAGCCAGGATCCGCTCGCGGCGGCACACTGCTGAACTTCCGGCCGGGAATGGCGCGACGCCGGCCACGGTGGCGTGGCTGCCATGGCCACCGTCCGGTGGCGGACGCCGACCGGAGCGGACCGAGGGGGACCACGCGGGCGACCGCGCCTTGTGCATGCCGATCCCACGCCCTGCCCACCGCGCCCCCGAGGCCGACGGTGCCCGGCTCGTCGATCCCCCGGTGGTGTCCGGTGCCGGCTCGCCGGCCTGCATCGACAGGCTCGTCGACAACAACCGCCTCCTCCGGGCGGCGTTCGGCACGACGATCGGCGACCTCCGGCTGTGGGAGCTGATCGCGGCCACGCGGCGCGAGGTCCTCGCCGTCGCCGCCACCTACACCGCCAGCTACCGCGACGTCGACCGTCCCACCGACGTCGCCGACTGGATCGCCCGGCCGATCGTGATGGCCGGCCACCAGCCCGACCTGTTTCATCCGGGCGTGTGGCTGAAAAACTTCGCCCTCGACGCCTACGCCCGGCAGGTCGGCGGCACGGCCTTGAACCTCGTCGTCGACACCGACCGCTGCGCCCGCGCCGCGGTGCCGCTCCCGATCGGCACCCCCGACGACGCGCGCCTCGAGCACGTGGCGTTCGACGGCGAGGCCTCCGAGATGCCGTGGGAGGAACGCCCCGTCGTCGCCGCCGACACGTTCGCCAGCTTCGGCCGCCGTGCCACCGACCTGCTCCGGCCGCTGGTCCCCGACCCGATCCTCGCGCGCTGGTGGCCGCTGGTCGTCGAGCGCGCCGCCGAGAGCCACCGCCTCGGCCTGGCGATCGCCCAGGCGCGTCACGCGCTGGAGGAGCGGCTCGGACTGCAGACGCTCGAGCTGCCGGTCAGCGAGTTGGTCCGCCTCCCCACCGTGTCGGTGCTGATGGGCTGGCTGTTGTCGCGCGCCCGCGAGGTCCACGAGGCCTACAACGCGGCGCTGGCGGCGCACCGGCGGCGCCACCGGATCCGAGGCCACGGCCGCCCCGTCCCCGACCTCGTCGTCCGCGACGGCGGGCCGGGGGAGGGCCCATGGTTCGAGGTGCCGTGGTGGATCTGGTCGCGCGACGATCCGCAGCGCCGCCGCGTCTACGCCAACGCCGGCACCGCGGGGACGTTGCTGCTCTCCGACCTCGAATCGCTCCGGCTCGAGCTGCCGATCACCCCGGAGACGTCGCCGTCGAAATGGGTCGACGCGTTGGCCCGGCTCGAGGAGCACCGCCTCTGCCTCCGCCCCCGGGCCCTGGTGACGACGCTCGTCGCCCGGTTGCTGGTCGCCGACGTGTTCGTGCACGGCATCGGCGGGGCGGCCTACGACCGGCTCACCGACGACATCGTCGAGCGGCTCACGGGCTGCGAGCAGCCGCGCTATGCCGTCGTCACCGGCACGCTGCACCTCCCCTTGGAGAACGTCTTCCCCGGGCTCGCCGGCTCCGACCCGCACGCGGAGTTGGGGCTGGTTCGCCACCGGCTCCGCGACCTGCGCTACCACCCGGAGCGGCATCTCCCCGCCGCGCCGCGCTCACCGGAGGTGGAGGCGCTCGTCCGCCGCAAGTGGCAGTGGATCGAGACACCACCGACGCCGACGCTCGCCCGGCGCCGGTGTCACGAGATCCGCGCCGCCAACGAGGCGCTCGCCGCTCGCGCCGAGCCGGCGCGCGTGGCGCTCGAGGCACACGTCGAACCGTTGGCGACTCGCGTGCGCGCCACGGCGCTGTTGCGGGCGCGGGAGTATCCGTGGTGCTTTTTTCCGGAAACCGTCCTGCGCAGGTTCCTGCTACTGGAAAAGGGGTGAGTCGCGCCGTATCTTGACGCCCAACGGACTGGGAAGGCACTCCAGGGAGAGGAGGACTCATGGCTCGGGGGGCACGGTCGGGCAAGGCGTTCCGCGGTCTGGTCGGCGCCGGATCATCGGCCACGACGACGCGTGAAGCGAAGGCGGCAGGGAAGCCCTCCCGCCCGGCACAGCGGACGACGCGCCGGTCGTCGCGGCGGGCGGCCCCGGTGGCCGATGGCCACGAGCCACCCCTCGAAATCGCGCCCGACACGGCGGGCGACGCACCGGCGTCCGACGACAGCATCGCGTCGATCGTGATCCGCCCCACGTCGACGCTGTACCGCGCCCGGGCCGCGAAGCGCCGCCGGGCCGTCTGGCACCTCCCCGAGCACCCTGTCGCCCCCGCCGCGCCGCCGGCGTGGATGCTCGCCGAATGCGAGGTGGCCGGGGCCCGCGCGGGGGAACAGGCGGAGATTCTCCAGCTCCTCACCGGCCTGCCGCACCCGCCGAGCAAAGCCGAGTTCCACGCGATCATCGACCACCCCGAGCACGATGCGGCCAACCGCCTCGTCGCCCGGCTGGCGGGGCGGATCGTCGGGCATGTCGAGGTCCAGCCACGGACGGTGCTGGTCGGCGGGGCGCCGCTCCGCGGCGCCGTCGTCGACCGGGTGGCGGTCCTCCCCGAATGCCGCGGTGCCGGCCATGGCCAGCGGCTGATCCGCGCCGCCGAAGCCCGGCTGACGGCCGTTCGGGCCGGGGTCGCCTTCGCGCGGACGCGCGTGCCGGGGTCGTTCCAGGACCTGGGGTGGACGATCCTCGGCCGTGATCGCGCCACTCCCGGACGTCCGGCCGAGATCCTCGCCCGGCTCCTCGACGCCCCGCCGCGCGACGGCGAGGTGGTGTCGATGCGCCAGTGGCGCCATGTCGAGCTGCCGGCGATCCTGCGGATCTACGGCAGCAACGCCGGCCGGTTCGTCGGTCCCGCCGAGCGCGGCGAGGTCTACTCGCGCTGGCTGGTGAGCCGTGGTGGCTTCGATTCGCTCCTCGTGGCGCTGGTCGGTCAGGATCGCTACGACCTCCACGAGACGACCGCGCGGATCGTCGGCTACTGCATCCAGTCGGGCAACCGCGTGCTCGAGCTGCTGGCCGACCCGGAGTTTCCCGGCGTCGAGCGCGACCTGCTCGCCCGGGTGTGTGCCGAGGCGATCGAGAACGACCGCCAGGAGATCCTCTTCGAGTCGGCCGCCTCCGATCCGCTCCACGACGCGGTCGCCGGCCCCGAGCCGGCCTTGGCCGCCGGCGAGCGGATGATCGTCGCCCGCCTCCCCGACCCGGCCGCCGTGATCACGGCGCTGGTCGGCTCGATGGCTCCGCGCCTCGCGGCCGCCGGGATCACCGACCCGGTGGAACTGGGGCTCGACGCCGCCGCCGGCGACGGGCAACCGGGCTTCCGTGGATCGATCGTGATCGCCGACGGGCGGGCGACGCTCCACACCGGCCGGATCGGGCGCAGCTACCTCCGGCTGCCGCCGGAGGAGCTCACGCGCCTCGTCCTCGGCCAGAGCGATTCCGCCGAAGCGGCCGGCCGCGGGGCGATCGTCCCCTCGACGCAGGCGGCCGTGAGATTTGCGTCATGGCTCTTCCCGCGGATGCCGCTGTGGTGTCCGATGTGGGACGACGTGCCGGCCTGAGCGGCGGCCCGGGATCGCCGGCCGCGCCGCAGTGGACGTCGTTCCCCGGAGATCCGCCATGCGCCACCGGTTCGTCGCCTGCCTGCTCGTGTCGTTGGTGTGCCTGTCCGGGTTTCAAGCGGCCGGCCAGGGACCACCCGACGGCACCCCGCGGGCGGGCGACCGACTCGCGGCGCTGCAGTGGACCGCCGAGGCGACGGGCGTGGCCGACTGGGGCTTCTGGGGCGACCAGCCCGACCGCTACGTCTCCTGGTCGAATCACTCCAACCGGCTGATCCCGGTCTACTCGTTCGGGATGACACTGGCGGACGTCGCCGGCGAACGGAGCGTGTATCGCGATCGGGCGCGCCTCGAGGCGTTGTACGGCCGGCTGCCCGACGAGACCCTCGACCCCGGCGCCGACCACTTCGACCAGACCGACGTCTTCCGCCTCCAGGCCGAGGCGGTCGCCCGCGGTGCGAAGCGGGTGGTGCTGGTCGTGTTCGACGGGATGGATTGGACGCTGACGCGCTCGGCGGCGATCGCCGCCTCGGGCACGGTCGCCTACCGTGACGGTCGCGGCACCGGGCTGTCGTTCCAGGACTACGCCGGCACGGTCACCGACTTCGGCCTGTGCGTCACCAGCCCCGCCAACGACGGCACGAAGGTCGACGTCGACGCCCAGGCGGTCACCAATCCCGGCGGCACGGCGCCGGGGGGCTATGCCGCGCTCCGCGGCGGGCGCACGCCGTGGGATCCGGCTGCCAACCCCACCTACCTGATCGGCAAGGACCGCGAGCGCCCCCATGCCGTGACCGATTCGGCGGCCTCGGCGACGTCACTGTGCACCGGCCACAAGACCTACAACGACGCGATCAACGTCGATCCCGTCGGTGGCCGGCTCGACACGATCGCCCACCGGCTCCAGCGCCAGGGATTCGCCGTCGGCGTCGTGACGAGCGTGCCGATTCCCCACGCCACGCCCGGCTGCGCCTACGCCCACAACGTCTCGCGCGACGACTACCAGGACATCTCCCGCGACATGCTCGGCGAGCGTTCGGTCTCCCACCGCGACGCGGCGCTTGCCGGACTCGACGTCGTCATCGGCTGCGGCCATGGCGTCGACGTCAAACCCGCCGAGATGGAGAAAGAAGTGCAGCAGCAGGGGACGAATCTCGAACCGGGCAACAAATACGTCGCCGCCTCGACGCTCGCTGCCATCGACGTCGCCAACGGCGGCCGCTACCGCGTCGCGCGGCGGACGGCGGGGCGCGACGGCGCGGAGGTGCTCGCCGCCGCAACGCGGGAATGCATTGCCGACGGCAGCCGCCTGTGCGGCTTCTTCGGCACCGCCGAGGGGAACCTGCCGTTCACCACCGCCGACGGGAAGTTCGACCCGGTGTTCCTCCCCGACGCCGACCGCGAGCGGCTCGAGGGGCTGAAGCGGAAATACTCCAAGCCGATCCGCTACACACCGGCCGATCTCGCCGAGAATCCCTCGCTCGCCGAGATGACCGTCGCCGCGCTCGACGTCCTCGCGGCGCGGGGGCCGTTCTGGCTCATGGTCGAGGCCGGCGACGTCGACTGGGCCGCGCATGGCAACAATCTCGATGCCGCGATCGGCGCGGCGCTGTCGGGCGACGCCGCCTTCCGGGCTCTGACCGGCTGGATCGAGGCCCACGGCGGTTGGACCGACACGGTCGTGATTCTGACCAGCGACCACGGCCACATGCTCGTCCTCACCCGCCCCGAGGCGCTCACCGGGCGGTGACCGTCTCCCGCGCCGCATCGGCCTCCGCCAGGCGCTTGATGTGGTCGAGGACGCGGCGGTGGATCCGGTGGATCGACAGGTCGCTCCACAGCGTCCAGTAGCCCTGCGGGTGCATGTCGAACACGTACCAGGTCCGCCCCTCGAGGCGCGTCCGGCCGTCGCCGAGGTCGACGAGGCGGAATTCGCCGCGCTGGCTCCGGAGCGAGCGGTCGACGAGGTGCGGCGGATGGACATGGCGCCACGGCGACAGTTCGACCATCGGGTCGGGCTGGTCGACGACGTCGAAGGCCAGCCGCCGCGGCTCGTCCCAGACGGTGATCGGCTCGACGAAGTCGCCGGTGGTGAACTCACAGTGGCGCACGGCGCCGACCCCCGTGCCCTCGATCCGGGCGCGGAGCGGGCAGGCGATCCCCGTGCGGAAAAACCAATCCTCGGGGGGTGGGATGTCGGGAAACTCGACGATCCGCCGCCACACCGCCGCCGGCAGGGCGGCGACGTCGACGGCGGTGAGGACTTCGTATTCCGGTGTCGAGCTCACGAGCGACTCGGCACCGGCCAGGAGCGGCAGGGCGAGGACGACGGCCGTGAGCTGGCCGAGACCGGCGCGCGTCGCCTCGGCGATCCACTTGCCGAGCAGCGCCCCGGCGATCGACAGCGGCATCACGATCGGCACCGCCATCACCAGGCAGATCAGTCCCTCGAAGGCCAGGGCCACGAGCACGCCTCCGGCCGCGACCATCACCAGCGCGCCCAGGCCGAGCGTCGCCGAGGTGGAGTGGGCGACGGGCCGGTTGTAGAGGAACCCGGCCACCATCCCCATCACCAGCGGCGTGGCGAAAAACAGGACGGCGCCGTAGTTGGCGAATCCGTAGAGGCCGACGACGAACGACAGGCCCCCCGCCGCCAGCGCCGCCCCGACGGCGCGCCACGCGGCGGCGTCGAGCGCTCCCCGTGCCGTCGCAGCCAGCGGCGGCACGGCGACCTCCGCATCCGGCTTGTCGGGGAGCAGGGCGAGCAGCGCGATCACCAGGAGATTCCCCAGCGGCAGGAGCACCATCGCACCGAGCCAGGGCGACTGGCCGGCCGACGCCGCCCGGCGAACGCTCATCGACAGGGCGATCCACACGAACGGCAAGCTCCACACGAACAGCGTCCAGCCGAGCCAGTCGGGCGCTCCCTGGAGCACGGTGGCGCGCGCGGCAAACGACGGGTTGACGAACTCCAGTGGCGAAAGCCAGTTCCCGGCGAAGGCGCGGAACACCGCCACCTCGACGGCATACTTGAACAGCGCCAGCCCGGCGCCGATCACGACGTAGGGGAGGCGCTCGACGCGGCGTGAGGAGAACAACAGCGACAGCCAGTCGGCGGCGGAGAATCGCGTGTGGTCCATGGCGACACCCTCGGTTCGGTTTCCCCACGCCCGCGACGCCGCGCGTGCCCGTGGCCTGGCCGGCTACGGCGGCGAACCGACTCACCCTTCGGGATCGTCGATGAGCTGCTGGAGCCGGGCGGCGTGCTCGGGGACGAGCCTGGGGAGCCACGAGGCGTCGACGAGGCCGAGCATCAGCAGGTCGAGGAGGTGGAGCTGGTCTTTACGGCGGTACGAGTTGAGCTTGATCCGCACCAGCGCCTCGAGCGACACGATCGCGTAGTCGTCGGCCACCACCCGCTCGGCGACGTCGGCAGTGGGGAGTGGATAGCTGTCGCGGACTTTCTCGTTGGCAAACAAGAGATGGATCGCGTCGCGCGGGCTCCCCTGCGGGCCGTCGAGGAAGCACTCCACCCCCATCACCGAAGCGTGGACGAAGCCCGCCCCCTCGAGGGCGGTCCGGATGGCAGGCAGGTCGCTGCGGCGGACGAGGATATCGACATCCTGCGTATTACGGACGGCGGCCCGGTCGACGCGCGCCACCCAGGCGGCCACGGCGTTGCCGCCGGCGACGGCGTAGGGGATCCCGGCGTTCTCCAGGGCGGCGGTGGCCCGCAGCGCCCGATCGCGAACGGCTTGCACGGCTTCGATCATCCTCTGCCAGGAGAACGGGTGCAGTTCGACAGCCACGACAGCGACGCTCCGCAGGAGCCGGCCCGATGAAGGCCGGATGGCGACCGGATGAATCGTACCCTGGCCCCGCGCCGCGCCGAAAGGCGAACCGACACCCCCGAAGTGCGATTGCGAGGCCCACGACAGCAAGTGGCGTGCGCCGCGCCGTCAGCCGTGGCCGCGGGTGCCGGCAAGCCACTCGTCGGCCCAGGCACGCACGCCGTCGACCCCCTTGCGGTGGCAGAAGTCGCCGAGCGTCTCGCCTGCCGTGCGCTCGGCCTTGTAGCAGGCGAGCACCGCCGTGATCTCACGGCACAGGTCCTCGAACGGGACGACGTCCTTGTAGTGCTCGTTGAGCCGGTCGCCGAGGAGCCGGCCGCCGAGGAACATCGTGTATTTGCCCGCCGTCCGCCCGACGATCCCGATGTCGGAGTTGTAGGGACGGGCGCAGGCGTTCGGGCAGCCGGTCATCCGGAGCGTGAAGGCGTCGGCCGCGAGGCCGAGCTTCGCCACCTCCGGCTCGAGGGCGTCGATCAGCCCCGGCAGCACGCGCTCGCTCTCGGCGACGGCCAGCCCGCAGGTGGGCAGCGCCACGCAGGCCATGCTCCAGCGGCGCAGGGTCGAGATCTCCTCCGACGTCTTCACGCCGTGGGCATGGAGGATCGAGGCGATCCGGTCGCGGTCGCCGGCGGCCAGATCGGTGAACAGCAGGCTCTGGTGGGCGGTGATCCGCACGCCGGGGGCGATGTCGCGGAGGATCTGCCGCAGCGCCGTCTTGAGGCGGAACGAGCCGGTGTCGTGGACCCGGCCGTTCTCGACGTTGAGGCCGTAGAAGAACTTCCCGTTCCCCTGCGGGAACCAGCCGATGTGGTCGTCGAAACCGTGGATGTCGGCCGGGTGGCACGGCGCGAGTGGCTTGCCGAAATACTCCTCGACCTTCGCGCGGAAGGCGTCGAGCCCCATCGTGTGGATCGTGTACTTGAGCCGCGCCACCTTCCGGTCGGAGCGGTTGCCATGGTCGCGCTGGACCTTGACGATCGCTTCGGCGATCGGGAGGACGTCGTCGGGGGTCACGAACCCGAGACGCTTGGCAAGTGCCGGAAACGTCTTGGCGGCGCTCGGCGTGACCCCCATGCCGCCGCCGGCGAGGACGTTGTAGCCGAGGATCCGCCCCTGCTCGTGGACGACGATGAAGCCGAGGTCGTTGGCGTAGACGTCGGTGCAGTTGTCCTCGGGGAGGGCGAAGGCGGTCTTGAACTTCCGCGGCAGGTAGGTCGGGCCGTAGATCGGCTCGATGACCTCCGGCCCTCCGGCGACGCGCGTCTGCTCGCCGCTGTCGGGATCGGTGAGCCAGATCTCGTAGTAGGCGCGCGTCCGTGGAGCGAGGTGGCGGGCGAGCTCGTCGAGCTTGGCCTGCATCTGCTCGCGGACCGGGTCGCCGTGGAGCGGCGCCGGGCAGCACATGATGTTGCGCTCGACGTCGCCGCAGGCGGCGAGCGTGGTGAGGTGGTTGGCGTGGACGCGGCGCATGAAGTCCTTGAGCTCACCCTTCACCACGCCGTGGTGCTGGATCGACTGCCGCGTGGTCAGCCGGATCGTGCCGTTGCCCAGCTCGTCTCCCATGTCGATCGCGGCGAGGAGCTGCGCGGCCGACAGCTTCCCGCCGGGGACGACCGTGCGGATCATGAACGAGATCTGCCGCTCGCTCTTCGCCCCCTCGCGGGCTTTGCGCGCCTCGCGGTCGTCCTGCTGGTAGGTGCCGTGATTCTTGAGGAGCTGCACGCTCGCCTTCCCGAACCCCGCCGCCCCGTCGACCAGCTCCCGGCCGATGTCGCCACGGAGGTAGTCGCTGGCGGTCTTGGCGACCTCGACGGCGCTGGGTTTGGGGCTGCCGGCATCCTGCTCGTCTGCCATGTCGTCACGCGCTCCGGGGGGCTGGGTTCCGACCTAAGGATAGCCATGGGAAGGGTTCCGAGGCAGCGTGGATTCCGCGCCTTGTTCGCCGAACGAGCGGCGCATCCACAGCCGGCGAGCGAGCCCGGGGCTCGGCGGGAGCTCGACGAGCTTTGGGCTATCCTGCCCACGCGAGGATACTTCTGCCGGCCGCGGCGAGCGGCGCATCCGCAGCCGGCGAGCGAGCCCGTGGCTCGGCGGAAGATTTCGGATAGACAATTCCTCCCCCGGCGCGACTCCTTGAAGACGACGGCGCCTCGGGGGGTGCGGTGGAGTGCTGCGACGTGAATGCCGAGATCGCGAGCCTCGCGGCGGGAGACCCGGCGGCCTACGCCCGGCTCTACGACCGGCTCGGCGGCCGGCTGCTGGCCGCGGCCCGGCTCCTCACCGGCAGCGATCACGAGGCGGAGGATGCCGTGCAGGACCTGTTCGTGGCGCTCGCGAAGGGGCGCGACCGGCTCGGAGCGGTGAGCGATCTGGAGGGCTACATGTTCACCGCCCTGCGCCACACCGTCTTCCGCCGCCGTCGTCAGGCTGCGGCGAGGCGCGCGACACTCGAGCAGGTCCGGCAGCGCACGCTGACGGAAGCGGGCCCAGACGGCCCCGCGGGCGCGCCGACAACGGTCCCCGACGACGGGTTGGCCACCGCGGTGGCGGCGCTTCCGAAGGAGCAGCGCGAGGTGGTGCTCCTCAAGACCGACGGCGGCCTGTCGCTGGCCGAGATCGCGGCCACGCTCGGCATCAGCCCCAACACCGCCGCCAGCCGCTGGCGCTACGCGCTGGAAAAGCTCCGCACCGCGCTGGCCGACGACGGTCCCCACCGCTCCGCGCGTCCACCCCACACTGAGGTGCACCAATGACGCTGCCGCCCGACGATCGCCGCCGCGAGCCACGCTTGCCCCCCGAACTGGCATTCGTCGCCGAGCGCCTGGCGCGCAGCGGTGTGCCGACGGCGCCCGCCCAACTCCGCGGCAAGGTCCTCGGCGCCGTCATCGACGCCCTCGGCACCGAGGGTCTGGCCGAGGCCGACCTCCTGCCGCCGTCGCGGCGCGAGCCCTGGCAGACGGCGCTTCTGCTCCTCTCCGGGCTGGCGCTGGCGCTGGTCGTGGCGCCCTTGCTGGCAGCGGGGAGCGCGGGACCTGCCATGCCGCTGCCGCGCTTCTCCGACCGTCTGGCGGCCATGGGCGTCGCCCTGCCCGCGCCGGTCGTCGATGGCGACCCGGCCACCGCCCCGCTGCCTGGCAACGGTGATCCCCGATCCGCTCCCCGCGGCCGGTTCGCCGCCGGTTCGATCGCGGCCCTGCGCTCCCTTCCCGCGGAACACTGGCTGAAAGGAACCCTCTGATGGGACTGCCGCTCTTCTGGCTGTTCGTGCTGGCGGCCTGCCTCCTCTGGTCGGCGACGTTCACCGCCGCGGCGGCGCGGTCGGCGACGTTCCCGTCGCTCCTGTCGTTCGCGGGATGGTTCATCCCGCTGCTGTTCCTCCTGCCGGCGGTCTGGCTGACGGGGTGGCTGGCATTCGGCCCGCGGCCGTTCGACGTCAATCATTTCGCCGCCACGCTCACGCTGGCGCTCGCGGCGCTCGTCGGCGGCGTGTGGATCGTGATCGCCGGCCGGCGAACCGCGGCCGACGGCACGCCCGTGGCGCGCCGCTGGCCGGTGATCGGCCTGGCGGGCCTGTGCGGCATGGCGGCGCTGGTGGCCTACGGCACGCTCGTGGCGGTGGACAACGCCGTCGCCGCCGAGGCGGCGCAGGCCCGGGCCGAGGCCGCGGCGCTGATGCAGGCCAATCTGCCGCCGGCCGTCGCCGAGGCCGACAACGCCGCGCCGCTCCATCGCCACGCCGCGGCACTGCTCGCTGCCGAGGAACCCTTCAAGACGGACTTCCCCGACGGTGATCCCGACAGCCCCCTCGACATCCGCAGCCCGGAAGTCGCCGCAAGGCTCGCGCGCCACGCCGACACGCTCGACCTCATCCGCCGCGCGGCCGACAAGAACGCCTGCCGGTTCGACCGCGACTGGAGCCGGCCGTCGATCGACATGATCCTCCCCGAGATCCAGTCGCTGCGCGGCGAAACCCGGCTGCTGGCGCTGGCCGCCCGGCGGGCCGCCGCCGATGGCGATGCGGCGGCGGCGCTGGCCGACACGGTGCGGATCCACCGGATCGCCCGCCAGGCCGCGGCGGAACCGATCTTGATCTCGCATCTGGTGGCGCAGGCCATCGACGCGCTCGCCCGCGACACGCTCGCCCTCGTGCTGCCGAGCCTCGACGCCGACGACGTCGCCCTCCTCGACGACCCCGGCCTCGACGGCCTCGTCGGCCCGCCGCCGCCGCTTCTGAAGTACATGCTCGGCGAGGAGACGCTCGGGCTCTCGGTGTTCGCCGACATCGCCACCGGGCGGATGAGGATGGCGACGCTCGACACGAACGCCGGCGCGATCGCGGACCGCGTCGGGCTGCTCTACCGGACGCTGTTCCTGCCCACCGAACTGGCGGCGTACCGCGAACTGCTCGACGGCTTCCAGCAGGCCTGTGCCCAGAACGACCAGGTTGGTGCTGCCTGGGACCGGGTCACCGGCGATGAGCAATCGGTCGACAGGCGCGGGGTACTCAGCTCGATGCTCGCACCCAGTTTGCCACCCATCCGCGGTGCCCAGGTGCGGGCCGAGGCCGGCGCCCGGGCGGCACGGGTGCTCATCGCCGCGACCAAGCGCCGGCTCGCCGGTGCCGGGCTCCCCGAGTCGCTCGACGAGCTCGTGCCCACCTGGCTCTCGGCCGTGCCACGCGACCCGTTCACCGACAAGCAGCCGCTCCACGCCAAGCCGGTCGAGGGGGGCATGCTCGTGTGGTGGGTCGGACCCGACGGCGAGGACGACGGCGGCCCGACGGGGCGCGACTCCTATACCGACGATATCCAGACCGGCAACGATGACTTGGGGCTGTGGATGGTGCCGGACCGGCCCCGCGCCACGCCTGTCGAAGCGGCGAGCGAGTGAGCGGCCGTCACTTTGCCTGCATGAGATAGGCCAGCACGTCGGCCATCCCCCGGGCGTCGATCGACCGCTCGAACCCCTCCGGCATCAGCGACCGCCGCGTGTTGACCAGCGACTCGATCTCGTCGCGCGGGAGGACGACGTCGGTTCCGTCGGCGGTGCGGAGCGTGAGCGCGCCGTCCGACTCGGCGGCGATCACGCCGGTCACGCCGCGGCCGTCGGCCGTCACGGCCGCGTGGGCGAGGTATGCCGGGAGCACCTCGCGGTTGGGATCGAGGATCCCCAGAAGGATCGCGTCGGGGCCGCGCGCCTGCATCGCGGCGAGGTTCGGCCCCAGCTCCCTCCCCTGCCCCTCGACCCGGTGGCAGGCGACGCAGTGCTTGGTGAAGATCGCGCGCCCTGCGGCGGGGTCGCCGCCGGCCGGCAGGCTCGCGCGGTAGGCGGCGACGAGCGCCCCGCGGTCGGCGGCCGGCGGCGGGCCGAGGACCTCGGCGGCGCGGGTGCGGACGGACGCCTCGCCATGGTTCCACAGCGCCGCCGCCTGGGCGCGCTCGAGCGACTCGGCCGACACGGCGCCGGCGGCGATCGCGTCGAGGAGGCGACGGGCCCCGGCCGGCGACGTGGCGAGCGCCGCCAGCGCCGCGGGGCGCGATCGGGCCGGGAGCGCCGGCAGCGCCGCGGCCAGGATCTCCGTGGCCGCGGGATCGCGCGAGCGGTCGAGTGCCGCCACGGCGGCGGCGACGATCTCCTCCGGCTGCCCGTGCTCGAGGAGCGGCGCGAGCTCCGCGCTTCCGGCCAGCGCCACCAGCGGCACGCCGGCGGCGCGGTGTGCGGGGCTCGCGCGCGAGTCGGCCACGCGCTGCCGCCCCGTGGCGACGACCCGGCCGACGAGCGCCGCCGTGGTCGCGACCGGTTCGACGTCGGCCAGCCGGCCGCCGGCGGCGACGACCGCGGCGGCAAGATCGACGACCAACCCCGCCGTCTCCATGTCGACCCCGTCCATGTCGACCCCGTCCAGGTCGACCCCGTCCAGGTCGACCGTGTCTTTGCTGACAGTGTCTCTGCCGACCGTCTGCGAGGCGCCAGCGGTCCGCGTGCGTTGTTCGAGAAGCCCGACGGCATCGGCCAGCGCCGCCGCATCGCGGCGCTTGCCGATCTGGGCCACGAGGCCCGGGAGCGCCGCGCGGGCCGCGGCCGACGGCGGGGCGGCGGCAGCGAGCCACGTGGTCACGATCCGCCCGGCCAGTCCGCCGGCCGACGTGAACGCCGCCATCCGGCACCAGGGATCATGACCGTCTCGCGCCAATAGTTCGGTGAGGATCGCCAGTCGCTCGTCGTCGCCGAGCCCACCGGCGGCGAGCGCCAGCTCCAGCCGCACGGCGATCGCTTCCTCGCGCGCCGCCAGTGCGACCAGCCGTGGTGCGAGTGCCGCCCGCCCGGCGGCATCGAGGCGCTCGACGAGCCGCACCCCTTCGCCCCGCACCAGGGGCGAGGCATCGTCGAGGCAGCGGCCGACATCGTCACCGGAGAGAGCACCCAGGCCCGCGAGCGTGACGGCCGCACCCTGGCGGGCACGCTCGTCGGCACCCCGATCGGCCAGCAGGCGGCGCAGCGGCTCGACGGCCGCCATGTCGCCGCGCGTCACGAGCAGGCGCCTGGCGGTGTCGCGGTGCCAGCCGTTGGGATGACCGAGCAGCGCGACGAGCTCCGTGATCGTGGCCTGAGAGAGGCGCGGGGCGGGGCGGCGCGGGGCGCCTGCCGCGGCGAGGCGCCACAGCCGGCCGGAGTCGCGCCCGCTGGTGAGATCGAGGTGCTTCTTGATCGGTGGAGCGAGGCTCGCCGGGTGCTCGATCACCTCGCGCTGCATGTCGATGATCCACAGGCCGCCGTCGGGGGCGTTGGCGAATTGGACGGGGCGGAACCAGATGTCGGTCGCGGCGACGAGCTCGGCGTCGGCGTCGACGCGCGCGGTCCGCACGCCGGCGCCTCGGGGCATGACGCGCTTGCGGTGGACGAGGTTGCTCCCCACGTCGCCGACGACCACCATCCCGGCGAGGTCGCCGACGGCGTCGCCGCGCACGGCCGTGATCCCGGTGGCGCTGGTGAAGTAGCCCGCCGGCCGGCCTCCCCCCTCGACGATCCCCGGCACGATGCCGCTGGCGCGCAAGCGCGTCCGCAACACGCGCCATGGCTCGACCGGGCTTTGCCGGTAAACCGCCGCCTGTGGCCCTTCGACGGCCACGCTTTCGCGGGCGCTGCCGGCGGCGAAGGCGGGATTGCGCGACAGGAACCGGTCGGCGATCATCGCCCGGATGCAGTGGTCGCTGTTGTGGCAGAGGTACTTGCCGCCGCCGTCGTCGAACGACATCCCGTGCTGGGCGCCGCCGGTTTCGGGGCGGAGGTCGAGCGACCGCGGGTCGAACGAAAAATCGCGCCCGCGGATCGCGACCGGTGCGCCCCAGGGTGCGCCGTCGGCATCGAGGCGGACGACGTCGCCCCCCGACGAGCTCCCCGCGCCGTGGATCCGGTTGTCGGGACCGAAATGGAACGAGTTGAACAGCCCCTGGACGTTGCCGGTCCCGAACCCGGTGAACACCACGCGGCGCTTCTCGGCGACGCCATCGCCATCGGCATCCTCGAGCCGGAGGATGTCGGGGGCATCGCCGACGAACAGGCCGCCGTCGTGGCAGACCAGCGCCGTCGGCCAGGCGAGGCCATCGGCATACACGGTGGCCCGATCGGGCTTGCCGTCGCCGTCGTCGTCGACGAGCAGCCGGATCCGCCCGAGGCGCTGGTCCTGATCCTCGCTGTAGCCGCGCATCTCGGCGACGAACAGCCGGCCATCCTCGTCCCAGGCGATCGCCACGGGGCTGGCCACGAGCGGCTCGGCCGCCATCAGCTCGACGTCGAACCCGGCCGCGACCCGGAGCGTGTCGCGCGCCGCGGCGAGGGGCACCTGCGGGATCCGCGGCAGATCGGCGCCGTAGTCGCCGTCACCGGCCGGATCCTCCGCGGCCACGGCCAGCACGACTGCCAGCGTCCCCGCCAGCGTGACGAGCGACCCGATCCACGGCCTGTCGGCCTGCGCCCGTGCCGTCATTCCTTCACCTCCAAAAGCGTGCGGATCGCCGCCAGCAGCGGTGCCTCTGCATCGGGCCCGACGAACGAGCTGGTGGGAAGGACTTCGTAGCCCCCCTCGCCATACGCCGCCGCGGTGCCGATGTAGCCGGGGCCATAATCGCCGTAGGCGGCGAGCATGACCTGCAGGTCGGGGCGCATGGCCTGCGCGGCGAGCTGGTATTCCACGAACAGCTCCCCGGGCAGATGGAGCATCCGCGCCCGGCCGACCCGCAGGCAACTGACGGGAATCGCGTGCCCCTGCCGGGCGCGATCGAGGAACGCCAGCGTGTCGGCGGCGGCGAACGTCCCCCGGTCGCTGCCGTCGCGGACCTTGGCCTCGAGCGCCGCGCGGTCGAGGTCGCCGCGCGGCGCGAGCCTGACGGGCACGGCGGTGAAACCGACGTCGGCGGCCGTCACCGGCCGGCGGTCGGCGACCGCCGCCTCGAACGCCTGGCGCATCCCGGTGGCGAGGCGCGTGGCGAGGATCACGCGGTTGGCATGGGTGCCGTCGTTGTACTTGCCGGCGGCGATGTTGCCGGCGGCGCCGGTAAAGTGGACGTGCAGCGCGGTGGGCACGTCCTGCGTGCGCAGCAACCGGGCGATCCCGGGGAAATCGGGCCCGGGGACGGCCGTCCGGTAGTAGCTCATCGGATGCGTGGCGTAGGTGGTGACGACCGCCAGCGGCGTCGCGCCGTCGAACAGCACCAGCGCCTGGACGAACGGATCGATCGTGCCGTCGGGCTCGGCGCGGAGGGCGGCGTCTTTGGTGGCACTGGCGCGCCACGCGCGGAGCTTGCCGTCGGCGCCGATGAGGCGCCGGTTGCTGGCGATCCCGGCGACCTCGGCCCGGCCGAAGCCGACATGCGTCAGCGGCTTCGCCTGCGGCACGGCGGCGCGGATCGCCGCCGCGGCGCGGGCGATCACCGCGCGGGCGAGCGTGCCGTCGAAGCGCTCGTGGCCGGTCGCCCCGAGGTCGGTGAGCAGCTTCTCGGCCGTGAAATCGGCCTGAGGGGCGTCGTGCTGGTGGAGGGCGTGGACGGCGACGCGGTCGGCCGGCGTGCCCGCCGCGGCGGCGAGCCCCTCGCGAAACGCGTCATGGGCGCCGTTGCCGATCCCGATCCAGTCGACCGCGCACAGCACGATCGGGTCGCCCGCCCCGCTGATCACCACCCCGCGGCAGCGGAGCGGCAGGTCGGCGTCGCGGATCGCGACCTCGTAGGCCATCCGCGTGCCGACGGCCGGCGTCGCGTCGACATCGAACGTCGCCACGCGCAGCGCACCGGGAGGCTGCGCCGCGGCGCCGGCCGTGAGCGCGACGGCGACGACCAGCGCCGCGATCCACGGCGACCAGTGCCGTGCGCTTTCGAAGCATCGCGAGAGGGTCGGGACGTGACTCATGGTCTGGCTCTCCGGAAGGTCTCGACGGTGCCGAAGGTGACAGGAGCGCCGGCGGCTCAGCCACCGTCCCGAACCCACACCCGCACTCCCGGCACGCGGTCGAAGTGGGCGTCGTCGGTGATCACCACGGCACCGATCTCGAGGGCATGGGCACAGATCCAGACATCGTTGATCGGGATCGGTGTCCCGGCTTGCTTCAGCGCGTGCTTCACGGAGGCATACACCTCGGCAGTGTCGGGCGTCACGGCCAGTGTCCTCACCGTGGGGCGCTCGAGAAACCGCTGCAGTGCCTCACGGTTGGCCTTCTCCGCCGACCCACCTTTGAACCCCGCCTGCAGCTCGCCGAGAACCACTGCCGACAGATAGACGACGTCGGCCTCCGAAAGGGCGGCGAGCACGGCGGCATCGCCCCGGGCGAGCGCGGAAAAACCATTGGTGTCGAGGAGCACCCGCTTCATCGCCAGTCGTCGGGATCGACGCGCCTGTCGTCGATGGTGGCGCGCCCGAACGCGTCGGCCTCCTCCGGGCTCCACATGCCGCAGAATTCCTCGAAGTCCCGGCGATGCGGTTGCTGCCTGACGCGCTTGACCCCGAGGGCCTGTTCGAGGATTCCCTTCACGGTCGCGTTGATGCTCGCGCCCTGCTCCTTGGCACGCTCCTGCAGCAGAGCCCACACGGGCTCTTCCAGACCATGAATCGTGATTGCTTTCATCGGATTGCCCGCCGCATCTTGATGTGAACCATGACCTGGTTCATCGCGTCTGATTATGGTTCGCTGCTTTCTCGGGAGCAAGAATCGGCCGACGTCGTCATTTCGCCCGGTGCAGGAACGAGACCAGATCGGCCAGCTCCTGGGGCGAGAGGAGTTTGTCGTAGCCGTGCGGCATCAGCGACACGCGCCCCGGCTCGATCGCCTCGACGAGCTCGCGCGGGATCCGCTCGACCGCCGTCGCCGACGTCTGCACGGCGAGCATGCCGCCGGGCTCGTCGCGGACCACTCCCTGAAACGACCGGCCGTCGGCGGTGACGACGACGCTCGGCTCGTAACTGCGCACGAAGCTGGCGCTGGGACGGACGATCGCCTCGAGGAGATCGCGCGGCGTGCGGATCGCGCCGATGTGTGACAGGTCGGGGCCGACGCGACCGCCGACGTAGGCCATCGCATGGCAGGAAGTGCAGGCGCCTGTCCGTCCGGCGAATACGGCATGGCCACGCGTCGCGTCGCCCGGTGGCAGGGCCGCCCACAAGGCCTCGAACGCCGCGCGCTCCCCGGCAGCCGCCGCTCCGCTGCGGGCGACGAGCGCTTCGCCGATCGCCGCCGACTCCGCGGGGAGTTTCGCCACCGCCGCGGCGAGCAGGTCGGTGCGGATGCCGGTGGCGGCATCGCCGGCGGCAAGGCCGGCCAGCGCCACTGCCAGCGGCTCGCCCCCGTCCCTGACGAGACTCGGGAGCAGGAGCGTCGCTTCCTGGGCGCCCAGCCGTGCAAACGCCTCGCCGACGCGCTTCCGCGCCGGTTCGGGAAGCGCGGCCGCGGCGAGGATCGAGGCGGCGGCGCTGCGATCGACGGGCGACTCGCCGAGCGTCGCGACCAGCAGCAACCGGCCGACGATCACGTCGGGAAGCTCGCCGGTGGCGTCGCCGGGGATCGCCAGGGCGCGGAGGATCGCCGCTGGATCGACCACGCCCGCCTCCTCGATCCGGAAGGCCGTGGCGCGAAATGCCCCCCGCATCTCCTTGGTCAACGGCAAGCCGGCGAGGATCGCCAGCGCCTCGCCGGCCGTCGCCGCGGCCGCGGTGCCGCGCTCGGTCGGCTCGAGCGCGACGCGCGACAGCGCCTCGACCCACGCGGCCGGCGCCGTCTTGGGGCGGGCCGTCCGCATCACCTCGAGCGCCGCCTCGCGGAGTGCCGGGTCGTCGCCGTCGAGTGGCGCGGCGATGGCACCGGCCACGCTCGGATCGCTCGCCAACGGGGCGAGGAGGGCGGTGATCGCGGAGCGCTCCTGGGCTGTTCCCCGCACCATCCGCGCCAGTTGCCCCGCCACCTTGCCGGCCAGGGCGGCCGAACAGTCGGGCCGGTGCGACGCCACCCACCAGGCGGCATCGCGCACGGCCGCCGCGTCGGCATCGCATGCCGGCAGGATGTCGGCGGTGGCGAGCGGCTCCACTCCCGACAGGCCGGCCGACTGGTCGAGCGCGATCAACGCCGCGCGGCGCGCCGGCGGCGGGTCGGCCGCGAGTGCCTCGCGCAGGATCCCGGACTGGCGGGCCTCGATGAGGCCATGGAGGATCGAATGGTCGAGCGCCCGGTCGGCGGGCCGCGCCGTGGCGGCGACCAGTGCCCGGGCACTCGCCCGATCGCCGATCCGGCCGAGGGCTTCGGCCGCCGCGCGGGCGACGGCCGGTTCGTCGCCGGCCACGATCCGCGCGAGTGCGTCGACAGCCAGCGCGTCCCGATGGAGGCCGGCCGTGTGGCACGCTGCTTGCCGGACCACCGGATCGGCATCGGCCAGCGCCTCGCGCACGCCGCGCCGCGCGGGGGCGCCGTCGATCCGGCACAGTGCCCACACCGCGGCCGTCCGGGTCGTGGCCTGCGGCGCCGCCGCCCGGAGGGGGACGAGTGCCGGCACCGCCGGCGCTCCGACGGCCGCCAGCCGGTCGGTGGCCCGGGCGACGACGGCGGGGCGCGGGTCGGCGAGCAGCCCGGCGAGCCGGTCGGGGTCGAGCGCCGTCCAGTCGAGCGCCAGGCCGCGCGGGTCGGCGACCGGCGCGGCGGCAGCGCGGCGCACCCGGTAGATCGCCCCCAGCGCCGCCGGCTTCTCCAATTGCGACGTCGGGCAGCAGAGCTTGTACCAGCCGCCGGTGTCGACGACGACGAGCGATCCGTCGGCGTCCTCGGTGACGTCGGTGGGATGGAAGTCGACCGAGTCGGACTGGAGAAACGGCTCGTCCTCGGTCATGAACGTCGCCCCGGTCGGCACGAGCCGGTGGCGGAACACGGTGCGCAGATTGAACGCACACGAATACAGATCCCCCGCGGCGCCCGCCCCGAGCCCGAATCCCGAATGGAAATGGAGCCCCGCAGGGGCGGCCGGGCCGAGGTGCGCCAGCGCCGGCAGGAGGTCGCCGGTCCGCGGATGGCCGTCGAGGACGCCATGGTCTTTGCCATACACGCCGCCGTAGAGGGCGTGGATCAGTCCATCGCGCTCGCCGCCGCCGGGATGGACGAGGAACGTGCAGGAGAGGACCCGCTCGCCGCCGGGGGTGAAGGCGACGTCGACCGGATTGTCCATCCCGCCGGTGAGGACCGGCTCGAAGTCGGTGCCGTCGGGACGGGCGCGGAAGATGTGGCTGGCGCGCGTCGTCCAGCCGGGGCGGCCGCGGAGGTCGTAGGTCTGCTCGGCGAACGCCCCCTTGCACCAGTAGAAGCGGCCGTCGCGGCCGACGTAGGGCCCGTGGAGGTCGTTGGCACAGCCGGTGAGCGTGCGGCCGTCGAACCACACCTCGCGCCGTTCCGCCACGCCGTCGTCGTCGGCATCGGTGAACTTCCAAATCACCGGCGGGGCGGCCACGTACAGGCTCCCGCGCCACCACGCCGAGCCCTCGGGGAGCATGATCCTCTCGGCGTACACCGTGCGCCGGTCGAAGACGCCGTCGCCGTCGGCATCCTCCAGCCGGAGGACGCGGTGGGTGGGGTGCGCCTGCTGCCGATCGACCTTGTCGTTGGAGCCGCTGCTCTCGGTGACATACAGCCGCCCGCGCTCGTCGAAGTCGCAGGTCACCGGCCGCTCGACCAGCGGCGCGGCGGCGAGCGCCTCGACGGTACACCCGTCGGGCACGGTGAGGACCTGCCCGGCAATGGGCACCTCGGCCGCGGCGGCGTGCCCGCCGCCGATGACCGCGACGACGAGAACGACGACCGCCCGGCACACGTGCATCGTGGTCGCTACCCCTTTCCCCCGAGTCACCAGCTCCCGCTGGCACCGCCGCCACTCGACCGGCCGCCACCGGAAAAACCTCCTCCGAACGACGACGATCGGCTCGACGACGAGCCCGACCAGTTGACCTGCGACGACGTCGGCTCGGAAAGGCGCGGGATCGACCGGCGGAACTGCACATGACGCCCGCAGTGGCCGCACGACTCGGTGACTTCCTCGATCCCCTCGCTCACCCTCGTCGGGCTACGGAGGCCAGCGGTGGTGGTCAGCGTCGTCACCGCCTTGCAGGACGGGCAGCGCGAGTACCGGGTGAAGAACGCGCCGTAGCGGAGCTTTTCGACATGCTCGCACGATGGGCAGGTCCAGACGTCGTAGTCGACACTGCCGACTGTCTCCTCGGCGCGCTGCGCCCCGTCGAGCCGCGCGTCGTCGTGCAGCTCATCGAGCTTGATCATCTCCACGTGGCAGCGCGGGCAGGCGCGCCGGCGGCGCCGCGTGGCGAGGTGCCAGAGGCCGTAGCCCCCCGCGCCCGTCGCGGTCAGCCCGCTGCCGAGCGCCGCCAGGCCTCCCCACGGCAATCCTTCCGGCGCCGGTGGCGGCGGCGCGACCCAGGGGCGCGGCACGACCGGCTCGGCGAGACCGTCGGCGCCGGGAGGAAGCTCGGCGGGGATCGCCCCGGGATCGAGCGGCGCAGGGCCGGCCCCGGCGATCACCGCCGACGGCGCCGGCTCCGGTTCGCTCCGTGCCTCGGCGCCGCCGCCGAGGATCTCGGTGGCGCAGGCCAGCGCGCCTTTGCGGATCGCCCCTCCCGGCCGGCCGGCCTTGAACTCGGGGATCATCACGTCGTTCATCACGCGCTGGCTCTTCGCCTGGCGTGCGGCGTCGTCGAGGCCGTCGCCGAGGACGATCTCGGCGCGGCGGTCGTCGAGGGCGGCGAAGAGCAGCAGCCCGTCGTCGCGCGTCTTCGCGCCCAGCTGCCAGCGGTTGAACAGCGCGGTGGCGAACTGCCGGTGGGGTTCGCCGCGCGTCGAGGGGATGACGACGACCATCATGTCGCCGCGGGTCTGGATGGCGATCCCGTCGAGCAGCGCCGTGATCTCACGCGCCTCGTCGGCCGAGAGCCGGCCGGTCGTGTCGACGACGCGCCCGGCGGGGCGGGCCCCGAGCACCTCAGCCGGCAGCCCCTGGGCGGGAAGGGGAATCGCGACGACCGGGGCGAGGAGGACCGCCGCGATCCACCGCCAGGGCGAGGCGATCATGACGTCACGCTCCCTCGGGATGAGGCCTCGGCAGCACTACCGGGCCGCCGATGCGGGAAGATCGAAATCTCCCGTCCGGTCGCGCCACACGCAGTGGATGTGGTTGGCGGGGTTCCCCTCGGCGTCGGGCTGGACGTTGACGAACTCGATCACCATCGTCGGCCCCTCGACGCGGTAGTAATGGCCGGTTCCCGGCTGGGTCGCCCCGGCCCAGGCAAAAGACAGCGCGTCCCAGCCGCCGGGGGCCGCGGCGAGCAGGGCCCGGCGTTCGTCGGCGACCTCGGCGACCATCGAGGCGCAGTAGGCGTCGACGAGACGGCGGAGGATGTCGCGCTGCGGGGCCGTAAGGTCACGCCACGAAATCCCCGCCGGCGGCTCGGCCGGGGGCTGCGGCGTGCCGGCGGCGCGGATATCGGCCGGGCACTCGGGAGCGATGACCGCCTTGGCACGCTGGCCGGCGTCGAGCGCGCCGAGCAGCTCGAAGGCGATCTGCTCCTCGTCGCGCAACAGCCGCGTCCCCTTCCCCGGCAGCCCCGGCAGGTCGCCGCGCACCTCGGCGGGGTTGGCGCCGAAAAACTGCGGCGTGCTGTCGACCAGGCGCCCGTCGCGGACGACGAAATTGAGCGACAGGTGGTGCCCCTCGACCGACAGCGCCCAGGGATCGGTGGCCGAGGGTGCGCCGAAGATCGTGAAGAAGTATCGCTTGCCGTCGCGGATGTTGCGCGCCTTGGCCCCTTCGTGGAGGCGGAGGATCTCGTCGAGGGCCATGATCCCGCTGGCCTTGGCGAACCCCGGCTGCGACACGGCGGCCGCGAGCAGGTCGAGCGCCAGTTTTTCCTGCGCCGGCGTCATCTCGCGGAGGGGCAGCCCCTTGCGCTCGAACTTCGGGATGAAGTGCCAGTCGGTGCGCTTCGGATCGTCGAACGGCCGCCGCACGCGCGCCGCCTGCTCGGGCGCGAGTGCCCCGAGAAACGCCTCGGCGGCCTTGACCATCGCCGTACCGGGCGCGACCGGCTGCCCCAGGGCGGAGCGTGCCACCAACCCGAGACCCGCCAGCGCCAGGGCGAGGAAGCAGGCCAGGCAGAAATGGATCCGCTGCCGCGGCAGGATCGGGCGCAGCATCGACGCTCCTCCGGGGTCGGCGGCGGACGCCGCGGGTCAGTGGGCAGGCCGGGGATCGCGGTCGTGGTGGACCTGGTCGACGTGGACGTGCACGTCCGGCCGCTGCTCAAAATACCTTCCCCACGCCCCCTCCGACACCCCGGCGGCGTCGAGGTACAGGTTCCACAATCCGGGCATCTCGGCAAGCGCCGCGAGCCCCTCGTCGCCGATCGGGACGTCGATCAGGTGGAGCGAGCGCAGGCCGACCAACCGCGCCACCGCCCGGGCGACGTCGGCCCCGGCGAGCCGCGTGCCCCCGAGCCGCACGGCGCGCAGGCTCTTGCCCGCCGGACCGGCGGCGAGCAGCGCCACCCCCCGGGCGGTCGCCGCCGACTGCGGCAGGTTGAGATCGCGGAGCCGCGGTAGCGCCGCGAGGCGCGCGAGTCCCTCGTCGCCGACCGGCGACTCGCGGAGGACGAGGCGCTCGAGATCGGGAATCGTCGCCACGATCGCCGCGGCGGTGTCGTCGGCACGGCCGCGCTCGACGACCAGTTCGCGCAGCCCCGTAAGGCCGCCGAGCTTCGCCCAGGCGACTCCCGGCTCGACCGGCGCGCGGAGCGTGATCGTGGTCGCCCGGCCGGCGCGGACCGCCGCGATCTGCTCGTCGAGCGACGGTGGCCCGGCCTCGGGCATCCGCGTGCGCCCGCAGCCGCAGGCGACGAGCGCGACCACCACGATCGCGGTCGCCCGCTTCGTCACGGCGTGGCCTGCGCTGCGGCGAAGCGCGCTTCGGCATCGAGCGCCGCGCGGCGCCGGGCCTCGACCCGGCCGCGCTCCGCCCCGTCGCGGGTGACGACGTAGATCCGGTCGGCGCTGGCGCTGTCGGTGATCGTGACGCCGTCGGCGGTCGCGCGCCACGTCACGTCGTGGACGCCGTCGGCATCGACCCGGAAGCAGTCGGCCGGATCGCGGAGCCGGCGCGGCAGCGAAAAGGCGAACACCGCCTCGCGCGGCGGACCGGGGACGAACTCGTGGCGCTCGCCGTCGATCGTGTACGCCGTGTCGAGGGCAAACAGCGCCGCGGCCACCGGCGCGGCGACGACCGACAATTCCCACCCCGGGCCGCCGTCGGGCCCGGCGAGCCGGGTGAACGACGTCGCATCCCCCTCCACCAGCAACGGCTCGAGGGCCCGGATCTCGCGGCCGACGCGCCGCAGCGCCTCGTGGGTGTCGGGAAACGCCGCCAGCGACCGCGCGCTCAAGTTGAACCAATACAGCGACGTGATCCGCGCCGCCAGGGCGTGCAGTGCCTGAGCGCGGAGCTCGAACGGAGTGGGGGTCCGGCGGCGGCGCGCCGAGAACGCGCTCCCCCAGCCGTCGTGCGGCCCCTGCGCCCAGGCGGCGCAGGCCATCGGCCGGTTGAGGGCGCGGAGCGAGCGCGTCAGGTCGCCGATCGTCTCCAATGGCGCGCCCCACGAGATCCGCTGGCCACCCCAGCGGTCGTATTCGCGCCACGCATCGGCGGCCGGGGCGACGACCCGGTAGGCGTCGAAGTGCGGATAGTCACACAGCCCGGCATACAGCCCCCAGATCCGCTCCTCGGAGTGGGTCAGGCTCGTCGGCAGGCGCGTCGCCCGGTAGGGCAATAGCGCGTCGAACACCTCCTGCGGCGGCACCGGCCGGCCGCCGCCATACTGCGGCTCGCCGAGAAACTCGACGGCATGGACGCGCGGCAGCCAGCGCTCGTTGTCGAACTGCGACACCGGCTGCGGCTTGTTGCAGAGGCGCAAGGGCAGCGTGGCGTAGACCGCTTCGTCGTCGGTAAACCCGCCGACCATGCCGATCTGTCCGGTGGTCACGTGGAGGCTGCCGAGGAGCCGGCGGTAGTCGGCGTCGCCAAGCCCGTCGCCGACCCAGCCGCCGCCGATGTCGAAGCGCTCGGCACGGACCCGCAGCGCCCCCCACAGGCTGCCGCGCGCCGTGAGCACCTCGACCGCGGCGGGCGCCAGCGGCAGCGCCGACACGTCGGCGACGAACACCTCCTTCTCACCGGCCGGCACGTCGCCGGCAAGCGCCACTGGTGCCCGGGGCGAGAGCCGGTTCCAGCGCGTGCCGTCGGCCGGTACCCAGAGGCGCAGCCCCGTCACCGGCAGCGCCTCGGTACCGGCGTTTGCCACATGGACGACGACGCGCGACGGCGCGATGCCGCCGGCCGGATCGAGAAACGTCACGGCCGACAGCCACGCCGTCGGCGCGGCGATCGCGACGGTCGTCTCGGCGAGCCCCTCGGCGGCGAGCGTGAACGACTTCCCCACGCCCCACTCGGCCGACCGGCCGTTGAGCTCCCACACAGAGAGCACGTCGCCATCGGCAGGAGCGTCTTCCGGGGGCACCGCGGCGGCGAGGCCGGCCGTGATCCCCTGCCAGGCCCAGGCCCCGTCGGCGACGAGCGCCTCGGGCGTTTTCCCGGAAAACGTCGGCGCCGTCGCCGTCCCGCGCACGAACAGTTGCACCCGTGCGCTCAGGTCGGGGCGCGGCTTGCGGTAGCGCATGGCGTCGGCGACCAGATGGGGCACGACGTTGATCCCGACCAGCTCCGCCGGCGGCGCGAAGAAAGCCGCCAGCGCCGCCAAGTCGTCGGTGCCGACGAGGTCCACCCCCGCCGCACGCAGCGCGCGCCACATCGCCGGCCGCTCGGGGGTGCCCCAGAAGCGCAGCCGCTGGCCGCGGGCATGGGCCTTGGCGACGAGCGCCTCGAGCGCCGCGCGCTGGTCGGCCGGCATCTCCCCCGTGCCGATCCAGGTGAACAACTGCCCCCAGCGCTCGCTCACCAAAGGCACCAGTGCCGCCGGCCGGTCGTCGCGGTCGAGATCGGCCGGGCGGCCGTCGATCCCCACCAGCCGGTCGGGATCGGCGGCGATCTCCTCGATCGGGCGCGCGCCCGACACGATCACGGCCAGCGCCGGCCCGGGGCCGGTGAGAAACCGGCGCACGGGCGCGAGCTGCTCGGCAAGGAGCCGGTAGGCCGCCTCGCCATCGCCTTTGAAATCGACCAACAGCGTGAACGGCCCAGCGCCGGGATGGACCGCGCCGGTCTTCTCGAGGCGCTCGCGGAGCGGATCGAGATACAGCGCCCGCAGCGTGCGCCCGGCGCGGAGCTCGCCGCGGCCATGGCCGACCAGCAGCTCGCCATCCACCGGAAAGACATCGGCCTCGACGCTCGTGAAGCCATGGTCGAGCGCGTCGGACAGCGGCCGGGCGTGGGCGTAGTCGTTGTGGGCATGGGCGTGGGGGAGCACGCGCACGGGGGACGGAGGCGGCGGCGCGACAGGCGGCTGGGCGCCAAGGTCACCGGCAAGCGCCATCGCGACCCACGCCGCGGCGACGAGGCGCTGGGCGATTCGGCCACGATGGCGCGGCCCAGGGCCCCGCGCGTTCACGACGCCGTTCATCGGTCGCCTCCCCGGATCGTTGGCGTTGGCTGCCGTCCTGCTTGTCGATGGAGTCGTCATACGGTACCACCACTCGGGCCCGCGGCGCGGAGCCGCTCGGCCGCGCCCGCATCGAATTCCCCCGCACGCATGTTCCGATGACGCTCCCCCGCCACGCTCCCTTCCCCGCCGCTCCGTTCTCCACGTCGCGACGCCGGCTTTTCCGCTCGACCGCGTCGCTCGCCGCCGCGGCCGTCTGGGCCGGCCGCGCCGAGGGACCGCTCCGCGCCGACGTCACGCTCCCTGCCGACCCGTTCGCGCTCGGCGTCGCCAGCGGCGATCCGACGGCCGACGGGTTCGTGATCTGGACGCGCCTCGCACCCGATCCGAAGCGGCCCGACGGCGCGATGCCCGCCGAAGCGGTCGCGGTGCGCTACGAGGTCGCCGAGGACGAGGCGTTTGCCCGGATCGTCCACCGCGGCACGGCGACCGCCACCCCCGACTGGGCCCACTCGGTCCATGCCGAGGTCACTGGCCTCGCACCCGACCGGCCGTTCTTCTACCGCTTCCACTGCGCCGGCGCCACGAGCCCCGTCGGCCGGGCGCGGACGTTTCCCGCCGTGGGCACGGCGGCGGGGTCCCTGCGCTTCGCGTTCGCCTCCTGCCAGCACTACGAGCAGGGCTTCTACACCGCCTATGGCCAGATGGTGCGCGACGACCCGGCCGTGATCCTCCATCTCGGCGACTACATCTACGAGCAGGCCACGCGCGGCGTGCCGGTGCGGAGCCAGCACGGCGGCGACGCCGTCACGCTCGCCGACTACCGCCAGCGCCATGCCGTCTACAAGACCGACGCCGATCTCCAGGCCGCCCACCGCCACTGCCCGTGGATCGTCACCTGGGACGACCACGAAGTCGCCAACGACTACTGGGCTGGCCATTCAAGCGACGCCACGGTGTCGGCCGCGGCATTCGCCGCCCGCCGCGCCGCCGGATACCAGGCCTACTACGAGCACCTCCCGCTGCGCCGCGCGCAGCTTCCCGGCAGCAGCGGCATGCCGCTGTTTCGGCGCGTGTCGTTCGGTTCGCTCGCCGAGTTCTTCGTCCTCGACACGCGGCAGGAGCGCACGCGCCAGCCGTGCGGCAACGGCACCCGCCCCCCCTGCGACGGCGTCCTCGACGACGCCGCCACGCTCACCGGCCCCGCGCAGGAGCGCTGGCTCCTCGACGGCTTCGCCACGTCGGCCGCGACGTGGAACATCCTCGCGCAGCAGGTGATGATGGCGCGCGTCGACCGGGCGAGTGGACCGGCCGAGGCCTTTTCGATGGACCAGTGGCCCGGCTACGAGCGCCAGCGGCGGCGGATCCTCACGGCGATGGCCGCGCGGCCGGCGGCCAATCTGCTCGTGCTCACCGGCGATATCCACAGCCACTGGGCCAACGACCTCGTCGCCGCCGAGGGCGACGCCGCCGGCCGCGTCGTCGGCACGGAGCTGGTGACGACGTCGATCAGCTCGGGGGGCAACGGCACGGCGACCCCGGCCGGCCTGGCGGCGCTGCGGAGCGAGAACCCGTTCGTGAAGTTCCACAACGCCCAGCGCGGCTACGTCGTCTGCGACCTTACCCCCGACCGCTGCCTGGCGGCCTACCGGGTGGTGGATGTCGTCACGCGCCCCGGCGGCACGGTCTCGACGGCGGCGGCGTTCGCGATCCACGATGGCCGCCCGGGACTGGAGACGGCGTAGCGCCGCGCCAAGAAGTCCGGCATCCGTGGAGAGGCACGTTGCGATTGGCTGATCCGCACGTCACCGAAGTGACCCGATTCCATCAGGCGAGGAGGGCACCGCAGGCCGATCCGCCGAATCAGTTCGGCGGGAGGTCGACGGAGATATGATTGCCGTGGGAGTCAGCAATGAACCGTGGCCCGGACATCCGTTGGCAGCAGCGCTTCGAGAATTTCGACCGCGCTCTGGCGTTGCTGAAAGACGCGTTGTCGCGTGGGCCGTCCGCATTGAATCAGCTCGAGAAGGAAGGTGCGGTCCAACGGTTTGAATACACGCTCGAACTGGCGTGGAAGACGATCAAGGACTACCTCGAGGACAGCGGTGTCGTGCTCACTGCGGTGACACCGCGCCAGGTCATCAAGGATGCGTTCACCGCGCGCGTCATCGATGACGGACAAACGTGGATCGACATGATCGACCACCGCAATCTCCTGTCCCATACCTACGATCCGGCCAACTTCGAGGAGGCTGTCGACGCGATTCACGATCGCTACCTCGCCGCGTTCACCCAGGTGCACGACCTCTTCGAGTCACGCAAGACGCCATGAACGCCGTGGCGTTTTCGGAGCACGAATTGGCCATGATCCGCGCGGTCCTTCGCCGCCATCCGCGCGTGACGGCGGGAATCCTGTTCGGATCGCGGGCCAAAGGCACGCACTCCGAGCGGTCCGACGTCGATCTCGCGGTCGTGGGCGACGTGACGGCGCTCGAGGCCGAGGCGATTGCCGGCGATCTCGAAGAACTGCCGCTTCCGTATCGGTTCGACGTGCAGGCGGTCGCCCGCATCACCCACCGTCCGCTCCGCGACCACATCGACCGCGTCGGGCTGTGCATCTACCGGGCGGCCTGAGTGGTCCCGCGCCCCGGGCGACCGGCGCCGACCGCAAGTTGCGATCGGCACCGGCCACTCCCGGGAGTAGGAGGCCGGCCGTCAGCCCGCCGCACGGTCGCCGCGGCGACCACGCCGCAGGCGCCGCTCGGCAAGGCCCAGCGCCCCGACGACCAGCGACAGCACGCCGGCCAGCCCCGCCGGGTCGATCTCGGGAACAGGCTTCTCTGAGTTACGGTTGATCCCCAGGCCCATCGTCGTCGCTGTCGACTGCTCGGAGAGCACGAAACTGCGGTAGCTCCACAAGCCCTCGCCGAGGCTCGCCAGGCTCGTGCCATCGACCGCCAGCGCCCCGAACCCCCCGGTTCTCGACCCGAATGTAAACAGCTCGAAGAATTGCCCATTGGCCAGGCCACCGGCGAGCCCCGTGGTGTCGAGTGCGAGACCTCCCTTGAAGTCGGCGCTGCCGGTGATGTCGAGATGGCCATAGTCCCCCGCGCTCGTTCCGAACAGCCCACAGAGCACCGTGCCGGTGGTGCAGCGGCTCGGCTGCGGGCTTGCGGGGCCAACGCGGCGTTTGACTGGGTAGCGCGTGGGAACGCCTGTACGCTCTTCCGGGGCTTTCCAGAGGGCGCGACCCATGGCCACGATCTCGTCGATCCGCACCAAGCTGCTCGAACAGTTTCCCGAGCCGCAGGCCACGCTCATGGCGACCGTATTTGTCGAGTCGCACGACGAGCTGATCCACCACGCCGAATTCAACGAGCTCGCCGCTGTCGTCAAGGAGCTCGCCACGGCGCAGCACGAGCTGGCCGCGGCACAGCAGCGCACCGAGGCCCATATCGGGGAGCTGGCGGAGGCGCACAAAGATCTCACCGAGGCCCAAAAGCGGACGAACTGGGCGGTGAACGACCTCGCCAAGCAGGTCGGTGGCCTTGCCGCAGCCCTCGGCGGAAGCCTCGAGGACTTCGCCTGCGACCTGGTGCCCGAATTGCTCGAGTATCACCAGGGGATGGTGATCGAGTCGGCCGGCCCGGAGGAGCTCGTCGTCGGGGGCGAATCGAAAGAGTTCGACGTCGTGATCCGCGGCACGCTGGCCGGCCGACCGGTGATCGTGCTGTGCGAAGTCAAGGCCGCCGTGAGTGCGAGCGAAGTCCGCCGGTTTCTCAAAGTCGTCGAGGCGGCGCGGGAGGCGACTCCCGGGGCCGACATCCGCGCCATGTTCTTCGGTTATCGTGCCGACAGCCAGGCCCGCAAGGCGATCACATCCGCCGGCGCCGCGGTGGTCTTCACCCGCGGCGTGATGATTCCCTGAAACCGGGAATCACCGATCGCCATCGGCGGCACGATCCGATCGCCATCGGATGGTCCACTCCTGGCCACATCGTCATCCCAGGTGCCCGCGGCCGGATCATGCGGACCGCCGTGGTGCATCGTGCGCGGTGAGTAACAGAACGGGCCGCCTTGACCGGGCTCGCGGGCAGATCCTGGAAATCGTTGGAAGAGTCGGCGGCGTCAGCGCTGCGAACCTGACCGCAGCCAGGGGGTGACGGGCCGATGTGAGGGCGACGGCAGAGGGGGCTTCGCCGGCCCTGTGATGGGAATGCCGGCATGTCGTCTCCTGTCGTCCACCCACAAAGATCCCGGATGGACCAAAAACCAATCACCGCCCCGCCCGAAACCTGCCACCACCGCAGCCCGCAGTCGGCCCTGGCTGGAAGCGCCACAACCCGTCGGGCCGCGGTGGCGGCATCAGGCTTCGTCCGGTCG